>NZ_JBEYXK010000027.1:0-79934 GCF_040645035.1 Streptomyces sp. NPDC046876
CAAACGCCGGCGAGGCTGGAAAATCCAGCCCGCGCGGCGTTTGAGCGCACCGGGCGCGAAGCGCCCTGGGGGTCCCCCCAGCGGTAGCCGGGGGAGGGTCCGGGCGGAGCCCGCCACGCGGCGGAGCCGCATATCCGGCACAGCGGGAAGGGGCGGGGAGGGGACAGGCCCCGCGCAGCGGCACACCACCCGCACCCCCACGCGGCCGGACCGGGGCCACCCCGGCCCGGGAAACGGCGGAGCGGTGCCGCCCGAACCCGGACGGCACCGCTCCGGCACATCAGGCCGACACGGTCACGACGCCGTGGCGGCGGTGACCTTCACGTCCAGCACCAGGACCACGTTCTCCTTGGTGATCAGCCGGAGGTGATACGTGCCGGGGGCGACCCCCTCGGTCAGCAACTCCGGCACCACGATCTTCCCGTCGGCCCCGGACGCCACCAGCTCCACACTGAACAGCTTCTCGCCGTCCTTGGCCCCCTTGAACCAAGGACCCTTCGCCTTCGCCGGATCCACCGGCATCCACTGCCCGGCCTCGTTCTTCTCGACCAGCCCGGCGGTGACCTGCGTACCCGCCACGGCCTTGCCGCCCGCGGTGGCCTGCACCTCGACACCCTTGACGGCCTGCCCGGCGACGACCTCCAGCGGCTTCGCCGCACCGGCGTCGGTCCGGGTCAGCAGGTCCGCAGGAGCCGGAGCCGGCTTCGCCGCGACGAAGCCCTTGAAGTTCACCGTGAACTGGCTGGAGGTGTCGTACCCGGTGGCCCGCAGGGTGAAGCTGCCCGCCCGGGCACCCGCAACCAGGCCGGGCGCGGCGGCCACGCCCTCCGCGTCGGTCTGCACCGCAAGGTGGGCCTTGCCCGGCTTGCCGAAGTTCGTGCCGTCCGTCGTGTCGTCCTCGACCGCGAACAGGATGAACTGGTTCGCCGCCGGCTTGCCGTCGCTGAGCACCGCCTTGATCCGCGGCACCGCGGTGAACGCGGAACCGGCCTCGGCCCTGAGCTCGGTGCTGCCGACCGCCTCCAGCTTGGCCAGGCGCGCGGGCGTCGGCGTCGGCTTCTCCGGCTCGGGCTTCGGCGTCGGAGTCGGCTTGGCCGGGTCGGTCGGGTTCGTGGTCTTGCCCGGGGTGGGGGTCGGCGAGGTGCCCCGGCCGGGGGTCGTGTGCGTCGGGGTCGTCGTGCGCGGGTTCGGCAGCACCGGGGAGGTCGGCGGCTGGTAGGTCCCGGCCGGCGGGTTGGGCACCTGGGTGGCGCCGCTCTGGTACTGCCGCATGAACCCGAGCACGGTGTTCACGTACTCGCGCGAGTTGTTGTAGCTGAGGATCGCCTTGTCGAGCTGGGCCGCGTCCGAGAGGTTCCGGTCGCCCGCGCAGAGGTAGAGGCCCGCGCCCAGGGCGGCGTCGTAGATGTTGTTCGGGTCGCGCTTGGAGTCGCCGTTGCCGTCGGCGCCCCAGGTGGCCCAGGTGGAGGGGATGAACTGCATCGGGCCGACGGCCTTGTCGTAGACGGCGTCGCCGTCCCACTCGCCCTTGTCGGTGTCCTTGACCTCGGCGAAGCCTTGGCCGTTCAGCTGGGGGCCGCGGATCGGGCGCTCGGTGTAGCCGTCGGCCTTGAGCCCGTACCCGGAGGCGTGGACCGACTCGACGCGGCCGATGCCGGCGAGCAGCTCCCACGGCAGCTTGCAGTTCGGCAGCGCGGCGGCCACCGCGGTCTGGGCGCGCTTGTAGGCGTCGAGGGCGGTCGCGGGTATGCCGCTGGCCCCCTCGCCGGCACCGGCGGCCGGCGGGACGGCGGGGTCCGCGAGGTTGTCGGGCAGGTCGAGCCGGGCGTCACCGCGGTCGGTGGCCTGGGGGCTGTCCGGGGTCGGCTCCGACTCGCCCGCGTCGGCGGTGGAGGTGTTGGTCACCACGGCGGCGGTCGTCAGACTGGCCGCGAGCGCGGCCGTGCACAGGACCTTGCGCGAGGTGTTGACGAGGTGGCGGTGAAGCGGCTTCACAGTGCGGCGATCCCCCCAAGGCGGCCGGCAAGTCATACGGCGGGTCGAGCCGTGAATATCCACTGTCTATCAGGTATTCGGACGCGACTCACCGCCGCCCCGGGAGATGTGACACACCATTCGTCTCGGCTTCACCCGGGTCTTGCGACCGAACGCACAAGGGGCGGCGCCGCAGGCCCAATTGAGGGGGATACGGGGTGGTATCAGCCTGGCGTCGACCCGGTTGCCGCCTCCAACGCAGCCTCTGCCGCCGTCCCCGCGTGGACGCGGAGCAGGAGCGCGTGCAGGGTGGCCCGCTCGGCCTGGTCGAGGGGGGCCAGCACGTGGTCCCGTACGGCCTCGGTCTCGGCGGTCAGCTCGTCGAGCAGGACGCGGCCCTGCCCGCTGATGCGCACGAGCACCCGCCGCCGGTCGGCCGGATCGCGCTCCCGGTCCACGTGCCCGAGCCGCGCCAGGCCGTCGAGCACCTTGGCCACGTCGCTGGGATGCAGTTCGAGGGCTTCGGCGAGCTCCCGCTGCGCCTGGGCCTGCGGCCCGCGGTCGGCGAGCACGGCCAGCACCGCCATGTCCCACAGCCGGAGCCCGCGCGCGGCGAGCCGGTCGCCGACGAGGGTGCGGGCCGTCTTGCCCACCTTGGAGAGCAAGTAGGGGGTGAGGGCGACCAGTCGGGGGGTGGGGGAAGCCATGGGGGCATTGTAGGCTGCCACCAATCATAGGTTTGAACCTACGAATTGCTCAGGCGCGACGCGTGCACATGTCGAGTCGACTCCCACCGAACGGAGCCCCATGGACGCCCTGCACACCCGGCTGCTGGTCGGCCGCTTCGGCGAGACCTTCCGCTTCTACGACGCCGTGCTCCCCGCCCTCCTCGGCGCCACCCGCACCCGCGGATCCGCCGAAGGCCCGTACGCCTCCTGGGACGTGGACGGCCAGGGCGTACTGGCCCTCTTCGAACGGGCGGCGATGGCCGCCACGCTCACGCTGCACGGGGCGGGGGCGGGGGCGAATGCCGGTGCTGGTGCTGGTGCTGGTGCCGACGACCGGACCATGCTGGTCAGCCGCGTACCCGACGTGGACGCCGCCTACGCCGCCTGCCTGGCCCACGGCGCCACCCCGGCCGGCCCGCCGGCGGACCGCCCCGAGTGGGGCCCCACCCTGCGCAGCGCCCACGTCCGCGACCCCGAGGGCAACCTCTGGGAGCTCCAGTCGTACTGACCCGGCCGCCCTGCGCGCCCCGCCTTCGCCGCCTTCCCCGCCCGCGTGGTGCCCACTCCCACGCCCTCCGGATCACTAGGCTGCGGTGCCGTGCCTACCGTGCCCACCGACCCGATCCGCGTCCCCGATCTCTCGGACCGCCCGCACCGGCTGTCCGTGGAGCACGCGATGATGACCGATACGCACACGGTCTACGTGGCGTGGACCGAGCAGTTCGACCGCTGGTTCGCCGCTCCGGGCTCGGTGGCCATGACGGCCGAGGTGAACGCGCCGTTCTTCTTCGAAACGGAGTCCGCGCAGGAGCCGGGCACACCGCCGACCCGGCACCCGCACTACGGCCGCTTCCTGCGGCTGGAGCCCAGCCGGCTCGTGGAGCTCACCTGGGTGACGGGCCGGGGCGGCACGGAGGGCGCGGAGACGGTGGTCACCCTCCAGATCGCCCCCCACAACATCGGCATGCACCTGCGGCTGACGCACGCGGGCTTCTACGACGAGGCCGCCCGCGACCGGCACGAATCGGCCTGGCGCCAGATCCTGGCGCACCTGGACGAGGTGCTCACGGGCTCGGCGTGAGGGACGCCTGACCCTGCCCCTGAACCTGGGCCTGCGCCCTGAACCTGAACCTGGGCCTGGGCCTGCGCCCTGAGCATCAGGCCACCTCCACCGCACGGGGGAGGCACCTCGCCCCGGCGGACGACGTACGGACCGCCGCCGCTCGCGAGGATCGAAGGGCAACCGGATCTGCCTCCGGCCCCCTTCGATCGATCGGAGCATCACCGTGCGACGCAGCAGCAAGACCGTTCGGATCGCCGCTCTCCTCGCCCTGGCCGCCGCCCTGGCAGTCCCCGTGGCCAGCGCCGAGGCCGCCACCCCGCCGCCTCCGGCGCCGGCGGAGACCACCGCCCACATCAAGGGCTGGGCGCGCCTCGAATACCCCGACCCCGCTGACGACATCCAGGTCACCGTCGACGCGCGCGGCACCTACACCAAGGACAGTCCGTGGTTCCCGGTGAAGTCCGAGGGGACCCTGCGCCTGTCGCACAAGATGGTCCGCCCGAACGGCGTGTCGCGTACGTACTGGGCCGACATGGAGGTCGACTGCGTGACCAGGGGCGGCCCCAACGCGACGGTGACCGGCCGGATCGTCGCCGCCAGCAACAACCCGAAGGACGCCGACTTCCCCATGGACGACCCCCTCCAGGCGATGCTGAAGGACCACGTCCGGATGGGCATGAGCTTCTACGTCCCCGGCAAGGGCGGCGGCCCGGCCCGCGTCGGGCTGTCGGGGCCGGCGGACATGACCTTGTCGAAGTGCATGGCCCCGGCGCCGTTCGACAAGGTCCTCAAGGGCGGCTTCACCCTCAAGTAACCACCAGGCGGGGCGGCTTGGGTGACCGGGGTGGCCGACCGCGTCACAGGCAGGCCCACACCGTCTTCCCCGGATACCCCGCCGGCCGCGGCCTGACTCCCCACTCCCGCGCCACGGCCGCCACCAGGAGCAAGCCCCGCCCGCCCTCCGCCGACCACGGATCGGCGGGCGCGAGCACCTCCGGCGGCCCCTGCTCGCCGCGGGCGTCGCTCACCTCGACCCGGACCCGCAGGCCGTCGTACCGCAGCACGACCTCGAAGTCCCGCCCGGGCACGAGCCCGTGCACCACGGCGTTGGCGGCGAGCTCGGCGACGACGAGCTCGACGTCCTCGGCGAGGGCACAGCCGTACGGGATCCCCCAGGCGGCCAACTGCGCCCCGGCCAGGCGCCGGGCGAGGCGGGCGCCGCGGGGGGTGGCGCTGAGGAGCTGGCGGAACTCGCGGGGGGCACCGGGCGCGGGCCCGGGTGCAATGTCACTCAATTCGGTTGTCACGTGACCGAGCGTGTCCGGTTCCCCGTACGCTTTCCAGAAGCGGCGGCGCTACGGTGGAGTGCTGTAGGAGCGACGCCTGCTGTGTGTACGGCCCGTACGGACGAGGGCGGTTCAGCCGATGAACGACCTGTCAGACCGCGAGGAACAGCCGGAGCGACCAGTGGAGGTCGACGGCACCGCGTACCTCTTCAAGGCGCTCGGGAAAATCATCAAGGTGCTGCGGGAGCGCGCCGGCCTCCAGCAGAAGGAACTGGCCGCGCTGGTCCACGTGGGCGAGGACCTGGTGTCCTCGATCGAGCGGGGCGTCCGGACCCCACAGCCGGACTTCCTGGAGAACGCCGACCGGGTACTGGAGGCGGGCGGGGTCCTCCGGGCGGCGATCCCGGACGTGAAGGACGCGCTGAAGAGGGCGCGGACGCGGCATCCGGATTGGTTCCGGGACTATGCGAAGGCTGAGGCTGAGGCCAACGCGATTCACGACTACAGCTACCAGGGCGTCATGGGCCTCCTCCAGACGGAGGGCCACGCACGGGCCGTATTCACCAAGCGCCGACCGCTGCTGGACGAGGTCACCATCGAGAAGCGGGTGGCTGACCGGATGGCCCGCCAACAGATCTTCGACCGTTGGCCCTCGCCCACGTTCAGCTTCGTCCTGGACGAGAGTCTCCTGATGCGCCCGGTGGGCGGCCCTGACGTCCACAGAGAGCAGTTGCGCCGCCTCATCGAGATCGGCAGCCTTCGGACGGTGGAGCTGCAGGTGATGCCGTTCAGCCGGGGGGAACACGCGGCAATGGGCGGCTCGTTCAGCCTCCTTCACCCCAGAGGACGCCAGCAGGTCGCCTACACCGAAAGTTACGGCAAGCCGAACTTGATCACCGATGCCGAACAGGTGCGGATCTACGCTGAGCGCTATGGGATCATCCGGGCACAGGCGCTCACGCCCGACGAGTCCCTGACCTTGATCGAGAAGATGCTGGGAGAGCGATGAAAGCCACCGACCTGGCCTGGTTCAAGAGCAGCTGCAGCAGCGGCGAGGGCGGAAACTGCATCGAAGTCGCCTACGCCTGGCGGAAATCGAGCTACAGCGATGGCGAGGGCGGCCAGTGCGTCGAGGTGGCCACCTGCGCCCACACCGTCCACATCCGGGACTCGAAGCTGACCGGAAGCCCGGAACTGGCGGTGGCCCCCGAGGCCTGGACCGCGTTCCTGGACGGCGTAACGGTTTAGCGGCATCCGAGCGGGTCGGCGTCGGAGGAGTGTCCGGGGGCGTCCCGTCAGCCCATTGTCCTTCCGGTGCGGGCCGGCCCGGAATGCCAAAGAGCTGCCGGGAAGCCCCCGAAGGATGGCCGGGAGGAACGATTGAAGGACTGCCCTCGTCAGAGAGGGCAGTCGGGGCCGGGAGGTGCAGAATCCTTCCTCCCAGGACCACCCCCATGCCCGGCACCGGGCATCCGGGCAGCCGAGCCCCCAGGGCTGAGAGAGGGCCATCGCCGGAGCTGAGGGGCTCCAACCTGCACGAGACTTCAATGAGATGACCGTCAGGAGCGGGGAAGCGCCCCAAATCGCTACGCGCTCCTCTTTTCTCGGCGTCCGGCGGCCGTCTTGGGCTGGTAGCGCGACAGATCGCTACGTGGGCGCCCACGTCTCAGCGTCGGACGGCCGTCTGGGGCTGGTAGACGCAACAGCGCGAACCGGCCGTTCGCCCCAGCGGAACCGGCAGCGGGCGTCACCCTGGGTAACGCTAGTCGAGATGCCTGCGCCGCATGCGGGGCGTACGGTCGAAATGATCCCCAACCTGCTAGGGAAGGGGCGATCGATGCGATCCTCCCGGAAGCTGGCAAGGGCGGCCCTGGGCGTTCCGCTTCTTGCGGCGGCGTTGGTGACGCCCACTTCGGTCGCCGCATCGGACGCGACCAGCGTAAGAGCACCCTCTGTGGTCGTGGAAAGCGACTGCAGCCAATCGTTCCGCATCCCCCCGCGGCATCGCGGCAACAGCCTCGCCCGGGTGAAGGTCTGCTACGAGGCGGAGTGGGACCCGACGTCGCTCGCAGCCAGTCTTCGCAAGGCAACTGTGTGGGTCGAAAATATTGCGACGAATGATATCCAGGTCAATGTCCTAGTGCAGTTCAAGGTGTCCGGTAACGCCCATGTCCTGGGTGCCTGTCCCGTTGCAGCCCACTATCAGACTCTGAAGCCGGACGAGGAGTGGAGCTGCACGCCTGACACGCACGTGTCCTTCCATCGGCCTGCGATCGTTCAGGCAACCGCCGACGTCACTATCTCCGGCCAGAGGACCAGGACGCTGAAGACCGACGCCAGGCGCATTGGCTGATTGGGATGTCCTGTGGCGCCGGTCCCACGTCAGACTGCCGTCCATGGCAAGGGAAGTGAGGCTGCCGGACGCCACACGCGGGCGCCTGGCCCAGACGGCCGTTCGACGCTGAGACGTGGGCGGCCACGTAGCGATCTGTTGCGCTACCAGCCCAAGACGGCCGTCGGACGCCGAGAAAAGAGGAGCGCGTAGCGATTTGGGGCGCTTCCCCGCTCCCGACGGTCATCTCATCGAAGTCTCGTGCAGGTTGGAGCCCCTCAGCTCCGGGGATCGCCCTCTCTCGGCCCTGGGGCTCGGCTACCCGCCTGCCCGGCGCCGAGCAGGGTGATGGTCCCGGGAGGAAGGATTCTGCACCTCCCGGCCCCGACTGCCCTCTCTGACGAGGGAAGAGGCTGGACATGACCCCCTGGCCATCCTTCGGGGGCTTCCCGGCAGCTCTTTGGCATTTCGGGGTGGGACGGCGGGTCAAGGGTGGCCGAAGGCCATCGCGCAGCGACGCGACGAAGGAGCGCCCTTGACGCGCCGGCCCGCACCGAAAGGACAATGGGCGGCCGGGACGCCCCCGGACACCCACCGATCCCGCCCCACCCGTGACCCGGGCCCTCCGCCCCCGTCGAGCAGGCCGACCCGGCCCCATCCGTGACCCGGGCCCTCCGCCCCCGTCCAGCAGGCCGACCCGCCCCCACCCGTGACCCCGCTCCTCGGCCCCCGCCCAGCAGTCCGACCCTGCCCCGCCGCGCTACCCCTCCCCCGCCTCCAGCAGCACCTTCGCCAGGGTCTCCGGGGCCGAGAACATCGGCCAGTGGCCCGTGTTCAGCGTCGTCAGGGTCCAGCTCGCACTGCGCAGGAGGTCGGTCACCGCCGGCCCCGGGTCCTCCCCGTCCAGCAGGCACTTCACGTACACCGCCGGGAGCTCGCGCAGCGAGCGGGCCAGGATCGCGGGCTCGGTCAGGGTCGCCCCTGGGTGCGGGGTGCAGCCGGCGACGATGCGGGAGATCGCGGCATCGTCCAGTCCCTGGCCCGCGAACTCCTCCGCCCCCGGCGGCGGCCAGTAGCCGCCGCCGGCCTCGATCGACGCCTCGACCATCGCCCGCCCTTCCGGCCAGCCGGCGACGAACGACTCCCCGTCCACCGGGACGTTCGCGTCGACGAAGACCACCCGGGCCAGGCGGTCCCCGATCAGCTCCGCCGCCTGGCCGACCGGGATGCCGGCGTAGCTGTGGCCGACCAGGACCACGTCACGCAGGTCCAGGCGCTCCACCTCGCCCACGACGTCCTGTACGTGCGTCTGCTGGCCCGCCCATGCGCCCGCCGCGGCCCGCTCGGCGAGGCCGGACAGCGTCAGCGCGTACGCGCCGTGCCCCGCAGCCCGCAGCTCCGCGACCACCGCGTCCCAGGCCCACGCCCCGAGCCACGCGCCGGGTACGAGTACGAAGTTGCTCATGGCCGCACCGTACACGATCATGCGAACGCATGTTCGAACAGCAACGGGCCACCCTCACGCGTACAGCGCCTCGATCTGCGCCGCGTACCGCCGCGCCACCTCCTCGCGCCGCAGCTTCAGCGTCGGGGTCAGCGTGCCCGCCTCGACGCTGAAGTCCTCGGCCAGGACGTGGAACGCCCGGATCCGGGCCGGCCGGGACACCCCGGCATTGGCCGCCTCGACCGCCTCCTGCACCAGCGCCCGCACCGCCGGGTGGGCGCCCGGCTCCGGGCCCGGGTCGACGCCCTCCCAGGCCGCCCAGGCCGCGACCTCCTCCGCGTCCAGCGTGATCAGCGCGACCGGATGCGGCCGGCGGTCGCCGATGAGCACGGCCCGGGACACGTACCGGGAGCGCTGCACCGCGAACTCGACCTCCGTCGGGGTGATGTTCTTCCCCGCCGAGGTGATGATCAGCTCCTTCTTCCGGCCCGTGATGCGCAGGTACCCGTCCGCGTCCAGCTCCCCCAGGTCCCCGGTGTGCAGCCAGCCCTCCGCGTCCAGGGCCTGCGCCGTCGCGGCGGCGTTGGCGTGGTAGCCGGGGAAGACCATCGGCCCGCGGGCCAGCACCTCCCCGTCCGGCGCGATGCGGATCTCGCAGCCGGCGACCGGGCGGCCGACCGTGCCGGGGCGCACCGCCTCCGGGTGGTTGGCGCAGAGCACCCCGCCGGACTCGGTCATGCCGTAGCCCTCGTACACGGCGATCCCGCAGGCCCGCAGGAAGTCCAGGGTCGCCGGGGCGATCGGTGCGGCGCCGGTCAGCGCGTACGTCAGCCGGCCGCCGAACGCCCCGCGGACCAGCGCGTACAGCTGCCCCTCCGCCGCCTCGTACACCGCCCGGTCGGCCTCGGGCAGACGCCCCTCGGCGGCGAGCAGCCCGACGCGGACGGCCTCCTCCAGCCGCTCCCGGCCGCCCTCCTGCGCCTCGGCCATCGACAGCACGACCGCGTGCAGCTTCTCGAACAGGCGCGGTACGGAGGGCAGGTGCGTCGGCCGTACCTCGGCCAGCTCGGACAGCACGTCCTCGATCCGGCCCCCGAAGTAGCACAGCTCGCCGCCCTTGAGCAGGGCCGTGAACTGGATGAGCTGCGCCAGTACGTGGGCCAGCGGCAGGTAGAGGTACGTGGAGTCCCCCGGGCCGCCGCCGCCCGACAGCGGGAGGACGGCGTCCTGGACGGCGCCGAGGTTGCCGTGGGTGAGGCGGCAGCCCTTCGGCAGGCCGGTGGTGCCGGAGGTGTACACGATGGCCGCGTCCGCGGACGGCTCGACGGCGGCGGCCCGAGCGGACAGCGCGGCGTCGGCGGCGGGGTCGGGGGCGGGGTCGGGGTCGGCGGCCCCCGCACCCGGCAGGCCCGACACCAAGTCGTCCATCCGCACCACCGCCCGCAGCGCCGGCAGCTTCGCCCGCAGGGTCTCCACCCGGGCCGCCTGGGCCGCGTCGTCGCAGACCGCGACCACCGCCTCCGAGTCCGCCAGGACCCAGGCCAGCTCTTCCTCCCCCGCCGTCGGGTACACCGGGACGAGGACCGCGCCCGCCGCCAGGATCCCGAAGTGGGTGTACGTCCACGCCGGGCGGGTCTCCGCGAGCACCGCCACCCGCTCGCCGGCGGCGACCGCGAGCCCCGGGCCGAGCAGGGCGCGGCCGACGGCACGTGCGCGGGCCCGCAGTTCGGCGTACGAGACGCTCGCCCAGCCGCCGCCGGCATCGGCCCCGGCCGCCCGGTGGCGGAGGGCGGGCCCGTCCCCGTACCGCTGCGCGGTCCAGTCGGTGAACTCCGCCAGCGTCCGCGGCCGTACAGCGTCCGTCTCCTTCGCCATCGCCATCGCTCGCCTCCCCTTCGTGCGTGCGCCCACGTACGTACATACGGGGACGACGCTAAGCAGCCCGGCGGCCCGAGCGGCATGACCGGAAGCGTCAGCCCCGCTGACTCCAGCGCTCATCACGGCTACCGTCGATGCCGTGGGGAGGCGGACGGTCACCGTGCACCATGTGCGTGCCGTGCTCGCGGGGGCGGCGCGCAGCGGCATCGACACCGTGCCGCTGCTGCAGGAGGCGCAGATCCCGCCGCTGCTGCTCGGCGACGACCGGGCGCGGGTGACGCCTGCGCAGTTCGCGCGGCTGTTCCGGGCGCTGTACCGCACGACGCAGGACGAGTTCCTCGGGCTGTCCGCGGTGCCGAGCCGGCCGGGCACCTTCGCAATGATGTGCCGTGCCTCGCTGGGCTGCCGGGACCTGGGGGCGGCGGTGGAGCGGGCGGCCGTGTTCTACGGGCTCTTCCCGGGCGGGCCCGAGCTGTCGCTCGACGTGGCGGGGGCGGAGGCGCGGTTCAGCGTGCGCAACGACTTCGACCGGGACGAGGAGCGGTTCCTGACCGAGTGCGTGCTGATGATCTGGCACCGGCTGAGCAGTTGGCTGATCGGGCGCCGGATTCCGCTCGCGGGCGCGGCATTCGCGTATCCGCCGCCGCCGCACGCGTCCGAGTACGGGATCCTCTTCGACTGCCCGGTGCGGTTCGGGGCGCAGCGGACGGGCGCGGTGTTCGACGCGCGGTGGCTGGCCGCGCCGGTGGTGCGGGACGAGGAGGCGCTCGAGGCGCTGCTGCGGCGGGCGCCGTTCGACCTGCTGTCGCGGCCGGAGTACGGGACGACGGTGGCCGAGCAGGTACGCAAGGCACTGGCCCGGCAGTTGCAGGGGTCGCCGCGGCTGCCGGAGCTGGCGGAGGTCGCGGCCCGGCTGGCGGTGTCCCCGGCGACGCTGCGGCGGCGGCTGCAGGGGGAGGGGACGTCCTTCCAGCGGCTGAAGGACCAGGTGCGGCGCGATGCGGCCATCGCTGCGCTGGCTGAGGGGGGTGAGCCCATCGCCGGGTTGGCGGCGCGGCTGGGCTTCTCGGAGGACACGGCGTTCCACCGGGCCTTCCGCCGCTGGACGGGCACCACCCCGGCCGCCTACCGCCTGTCCTCGGGCCCGTCCCGCCCGGCCCCCTAACCCCGGGGTGCCCCCAGGGCCCCCGCCTCCACCGGCCCCCGTGCTCCGCCCGGACCCGCGCCTCAAACGCCGGCGGGGCTGAATGTGCCCCCCGGCTTCGAGAGTGGGGGCGAACACGGGCCCCGGCCGCAGGCGCAGGCGGAGCCGCCCGGGCTTCTGGGGCGCCGCCCCAGACCCCGCGCCTCAAACGCCGGCGAGGCTGAATCGGCCGGACCCCCGCCCGAGGCGTCCTCGGGACGAAGCGGCAGCCAACACGCATCTCCGCCCCCTGCCCTCGAAGCCGGGGCTCGGCAATCTCAGCCCCGCCGGCGATTGAGGCGCGGGGTTTGGGGCGGAGCCCCAAGAAACCCGGCTCCGACCCCCGCCTTCGAAGCCGAGGGGCGGCAAAATCCAGCACCGCCGGCGATTGAGGCGCGGGGTTTGGGGCGGAGCCCCGAGGAACCCGGCTGCGCCGGGCACCGGGCGGGCCTGCTTCGGTCAGGAAAGGTGAGCTGTGCGGTCAGCGACGGGGCTGGCGGGCCGTCACTACCTTCTCTTCACCTGCCCGCACGGAACGAGCCGCTGGAGAGCCGCCATGCGTATCGCACACCGCCGTCGCCCGCGCCACTGCCGTATCGTCCTCGCCGCTGTGGCGGCTCTGGGTCTGGCCCTCGGGGCCGGGGTGTCCGGGGCGGCCGCGGACGCCCCGGAAGCCCCGGAAGCGGAGGGCGCCGCGCCCGGGGATCTCGTCGGCGTCGCCCCCTCCGCCTTCCACCCCCTCCCCGGCCAGCCGACCGCCACCAAGGCCTGGAAGATCCACTACCGCTCGACCACCGCCGAAGGCGCCCCGAACACCGTCTCCGGCACCGTGATCGTCCCCCAGGACGGCCGCACCGGCCCGCGCCCCCTCGTCACGTACGCCGTCGGCACCGTCGGCATGGGCGACTCCTGCGCCCCCGGCAACAACCTCCCCCACGGCACCGCCACCGAGGCCAACCTCATCCAGCAGCTCACCCTCCGCGGCTGGGCCGTGGTCGTCACCGACTACGAGGGCCTCGGCACGCCCGGCGTGCACACGTACACCGTCGGCCCCTCCGCCGGCCACGCCGTCCTCGACGCGGCCCGCGCCGCGCTCCGGCTGCCGGAGGCGGGCCTCGCGCCCGACACCCCGGTCGGCATCATGGGCTACTCGCAGGGCGGCCAGGCCAGCAGCTGGGCCGCCGAGCTGCAGGGCTCGTACGCGCCCGAGCTGAACGTGAAGGGCACGGCGACCGGCGGGGTCCCGGCGGACCTGATGAAGGTGGCCGCGTTCAACAACGGCTCCTACGGCTCCGGCCTGATCTTCATGGCGGCCGCCGGCCAGGACGCGGCCTTCCCCGAGCTGCAGCTCGACTCGTACCTCAATCCGGCGGGCCGGGCACTGGTGGCCGGCATGAAGGAGAACTGCGTGGCGATCGACGCCATCGCCGGCTCCTTCAAGCGGATCTCCGACCTCACCACCCGCAACCCCCTCGACCAGCCCGACTGGCAGGCCCGCCTGGACCGGAGCCGGCTCGGCCGGACGGCGCCGGCCGCGCCGGTGTACCAGTACCACGCGCTGGGCGACGAGCTGATCCCGTACGCGGTCGGGCGGCAGCTGCGCGCCGACTGGTGCGCGCGGGGCGCGGACGTGGAGTGGGACACCGTCTGGGTCGGTGAGCACGTCAGCGGGGTGATCACCCACTCCCCGGCGGCCGCGGCCTGGCTCGCCGACCGCTTCGCGGGCCGCCCGGCGCACGGCAACTGTTGACCGGTTGACCGCTTGACCGCGCCCTGCCGCATGCCTGCCCCGCCGGCGTTCATTCGCCGTCGGGGCAGGACCGCGTCCCGGAGGGCAGTCGACCGTCGACGAGGAAGCGGGTGACGTAGCCGCGCACGCAGCGGGAGGCGGTGTAGCCGGTGTGGCCGTCGCCCTTGTAGTCCAGGACCACGGCCGAGCCGAGGCGTTCGGCGGTCTCCTCCGTCCACTGGTACGGGGTGGCCGGGTCGCCGCGCGTACCGACGAGCAGCATGCGCGGGGCGCCGGGCCGGTCGATCCGGCGGATGAAGTCGGTGCCGGCAGGGCGGCCGTAGCAGGACAGCACCGTCATCAGCTGCCGCGGCCCGAAGATCTCCGAGGCCCGGCGGAACTCCTCGCGCAAGCCCTCGATCTTCTTCTCGATGGCGGCCGGGTCGGCCTTGTCGTAGTCGCGGTCGGGGTCGTCGGCGCAGTTCACGGCGGCGAGCGCGGCCTCGCCGTTGTCGGCGGGTACGAGGCCGGGCGGCCCGGGGTCGGCCGGCTCCGGGCCGTCCGGGGTGCTGAGGCGGAGCATCCCGCGCGGGTCGCCCTTGCGCTCGACGTCGGCGAGGGCCTGGGCGAGGTCGGGCCACAACTCCTTGGAGTAGAGGGCGGCGGAGATGGCGGTGACGGCGTGCTCGCCGGTGAAGCGGGCTCCGTCGGCGTCGACGAGCGGGTGGGCGTCGAGGTGGGCGACGAGGGCGGCCGTCTCCTTCTTGGCGGTGCGGGTGTTCGTGCCGTAGACGCAGCCTTCCTTGCGGTGGGTGCACCAGGTCAGGAAGTTGTCGAGGGCCTGCTGCTGGCCGCGCGCGGAGACGAGGGCCTGCTCGGTGAGGGATTCGGTGAGGGTGTCGACGCCGTCGAGGACCATGCGGCCCACGCGGTGGGGGTATTGGGCGGCGTACACGGCGCCGAGCCGGGTGCCGTAGGAGAAGCCGAGGTAGTTGAGCCTGTCGTCGCCGAGGGCGCGGCGCATGAGCTCCATGTCGCGCGAGACGTTGACGGTGCCGATGTACGGGAGGACCGGGCCGGATGCGCGCTCGCAGCGTTTGACGAGGGCCCGGAGGGCGGCGAGCTGGGCGGCGGCGTCGGCAGTGGCCTTGCCGGTCGCGGTGCCGGGGCCGGTGCTGGTGCCGGGATCCGGTTCGAGGGAGCCGCCGCAGCTGACGGGGGCGCTGTGGCCGACGCCGCGGGGGTCGAAGGCGACGAGGTCGTAGCGCTCACCGAGCTCGGCGTACGGCTTCGGATCGGCGGCGAGGGTCTCGATGCCGGGGCCGCCGGGCCCGCCGAAGTTCAGCACCAGCGAGCCGAGCCGCCGGCCGTGGGGCGCGGTGGCGGGTATTCGGGCGAGCGCGATGTCGATGCTCCCCTTGCCGGGATGGTCGTGGTCCAACGGCACGGCCAGCTTTCCGCACCGCATCCCGTCGGGCACGGGCTGCTCGGGACACGCACCCCACCGGATCCGGGGGATCCGGGGGTCGGAGCCGACCACGAGCGGTCCCCGCACGCCCGACGGGACGGGGGGACCCCCCAGGCCGCCCAGGCCGACCAGGCCGGGCGCGGCCGCGAGGCAGCCGAGGACGATCAGGCAGGCGGCACCGACCGCGACCCCGCCACGAGAACGGGCACGGGAAGGGGAACGGGCACCGGCACCCGAGCGCGCGCGGGCACGGAAACGGGAACGGTGCACGGCAGCACCCTCCTCGGGCGGCCCCCCGAACCAGTCAGCCCACCATAAGCGCCCCCGCCCCGGCCCGCCGCCCGACCGGCCCCGCCCGCCCCTCCACCGCAGGTCAGCGGCCCTGGCAGGCCCCTGGCTAGACGCCTCCCAGCCAGCTGGTCGCATCCAGCCGGAAGGCCGTCTCCGCCGGAACGACCCCGCGCAGACCGCTCTCGATGCTCCGTACGCGCTCCGGGCCGAGGGCTGCGACCCATTCCGCACGCAGTTCGTCGAAGAGGGCGGCCGAGCGCTGGAGTGCGGCGTGGCCACGCGGGGTGAGGTGGACGAGCTTGCGGCGCGCGTCGCGGGCGTCGTCGATGCGTACGGCGTAGCCGAGCGCAACCAGCCGGTCGACGGTCTTGCCCGCCGCCTGCTTCGAAACGCCCAGGCGCCGCCCGATCTCGCTGGCGGTCGCGCCCCCGGCACCGATGGCCTGCATGGCGAAACCGTAGGCGGGACGCAGGTCCGGGTGCCCCTCGTCCGCGAGCCGGGCGTGCAGACGGTCGATCAGGGTGCGGAACGCACCGAAGAGCAGCAGCGGCAGCTCCCAGCCAGGGGGGTCCGAAACCACCTCGTCCGAAACCACCTCGTCCGAAACCGCCTTGCCGCGATCGACAACCCGGTTTACGTTTTCTTCGGAAGCATCGTCAACCATGTTGTCGATCCTAGTCCGTCGTCCGTGCGTCCGTGCGACCGTGCGTTCGTCCGTCCGCGCGTCCGTCCGTCCGCCCGTTCCGCGCCTTCGCGCGGTCCACCAGGAGTCGCCGTGCACACCACCCTGCCCGCCCGCACCGCCCATGCCGTCGCCCTGCTGAAGGAGGAGTCCCCGCAGACCCTGGAGGGCTTCCTCAAGCTCAGCGAGATCTTCGAGTCGACCACACTCGACCCGCACTCCCGCGAGACCGTCATCCTGACCGTCGCCGCCCACCACCAGTGCGGCCTCTGCATCGACATGCACGAGGCCAAGCTCGCCGGCCTCGGCCCGGCGCCGGATCCCGAACGCCTCGATGCCGTACGCCGGTTCACCCTCCAGGTCCTCGCCTCCTCGGGCGCGGTGGAGGACGACGAGCTGGCGGCGTTCCAGGCCCACGGCTACACCCGGCGCAACGCGCTGGAGGTCGTGCTCGGCATCGGCACGTACACGGTCTCGACCTTCGCCAACCGCATGAACCGCGCGGACTAGCCGGGGCCAGGGGCGCGGGGCAGGGCCTGTCCGGCGCGTCATGCCGGACAGGCCCCTGGGCCCCTGAGCCCCTGGCCCCGCAAAGGGGCGGCTCAGCGCTTGAGCATGAAGCCGAAGTCGCCGGAGAGCCTGCCGCTCAGCCGGACCGCCGACACGAGCTTCCCCTCCGCGAGCAGCCGCTCGACCTCGGCCCGCGAAAGACCGCACCCGTCGGCGATCAGCCGCACCGGCCGGACCGGGATCCGTGCCGCGAAGCGGACCGAGACGTCGACCACCTCCCGGTCCAGGGGGTGATCGGACCCGCCGGTGTCGAGCCGCCAGGCGCCGTCCCAGTCGAGGGCGATGCGGTTGCGGCGCTGCACGACCGGATCCTGGAGCAGCTCGGCCGCCAGGTCGGGGTCGTTGCCGTGCATCCGGTCCAGCAGCTCGGGTCGTACGGAGCGCACGTTCGCCCGCTCCAGGACCGCGAGCTTCGCCGTGTCCCCGCAAGCGGTGCAGAGCACGAGGATCCAGGCGTCGAGGAGCTTGTGGTGGGCGTTGACGCGGAATTTGCCGTTCGGCCGGAAGCGCTCGGACGCGCACGCGTGGCAGCGGCGGCGAACGGTCGGCAGGCAGGTGGGCATGACCACCCAGTTCTTGAGCACAGAAGTACACCGGTTCCAGTGAGAAGTCCGCAGCAAAAAGCAGCGCGGCGCACAGGCGCGACGCGCGACAGATCAGCTCTCGGGGGGTCTCACACGGTGTACAACGGGACGTCCTTGCCTCGACAACTCGGATCGGCAGCAAGGTAATGGCGTACGGGGGCGCTGCTCCACCGAATTTCGAACGAACGCCGGGCACCCGGGTCAGCTGCGGCGGTACAGGGCCTCGATATCGGCCTCGTGGTCCCGGGCGATCGCGGCGCGGCGGAGTTTCAGGGACGGGGTGAGGTGGCCGCGGGCTTCCGTGAAGTCGCCCGGCAGGACCGTGAAGCGGCGGATCGACTCCGCCCGCGAGACGAGGCGGTTCGCCTCGTCCACCGCGCGCTGGAGGTCGGCCAGCAGGTCCCGGTCGTGGACGAGCTCCCGCATCGGGACGCCCTCCTTCTTCCGCATCGCCCGCCAGTGCGCGAGCCCCTCCGGTTCGAGGGTGATCAGCGCGGCCACGTACGGCCGGTTGTCGCCGACGACCATGCACTGGCCGACCAGCGGGTGGGCCCGCAGCCAGTCCTCCAGCGGGGCCGGGGCCACGTTCTTGCCGCCGGAGGTGATGATCAGATCCTTCTTCCGGCCGGTGATCGTCAGGTACCCGTCGGCGTCGAGCTCGCCGATGTCCCCGGTGGCGAGCCAGCCACCGCCGTGCATGGCGCCGCCGTGCGGGGCGCCGCCGTACGGGGCGCCGCCGCCCATGCCGCCGCCGTGCATGCCGTCCCCGTACGCCCCGTACACCGCCGGCGTGTTCCAGTACCCGGCGAACACGTGCCGTCCGCGCAGCAGCACCTCCCCGTCCTCCGCGATCCGCACCGCCGTGCCCGGCAGCGGCCAGCCCACCGTCCCGAGCCGCGGCTTCTGCGGCGGGGTCACGGTGCTGGCTCCGGTCGTCTCCGTGAGCCCGTACCCCTCGAACACCTCGATGCCGGCCCCGGCGTAGAAGGCGGCGAGCCGCCGGCCCAGGGGTGAGCCGCCGCTGATGACGTACCGCACGCGCCCGCCGAGCGCGGCCCGGATCCGCCGGTAGACGAGCGGGTCGTACAGGGCGCGGGCCGCCCGCAGTCCGAGCCCCGGCCGCCCGCCGCCCTCCAGCACCTCGCCGTACCGGCGGGCGATGCGCGCGGCCCGGTCGAAGGAGGCGGCGCGGCCCATTCGCTCGGCGGTGGCGCGGGCGGTGTTGTGGACCTTCTCCAGGACGTACGGGATGGCCAGCAGGAAGGTGGGCCGGAAGCCGGCCAGGTCGGCGAGCAGGTCCTCGGTCGCGATGCTGGGCGCGTGGCCGAGCTTGACGCGGGCGCGCAGGCAGCCGACGGCGACCATGCGGCCGAAGACGTGGCTGAGCGGCAGGAACAGCAGGGTGGAGGCGGCGTCCTTGCTGACGGACTTGAAGACGGGGTGCAGCAGCTCGACCGCGTTGTCGGCCTCGGCGAAGAAGTTGCCGTGGGTGATCACGCAGCCCTTGGGGGCTCCGGTGGTGCCGGAGGTGTAGATGAGCGTGGCGACGGAGTCGGGCGTACGGGCGGCGCGGCGCGCGTGCACGACGGCGTCGGGGACGTGCTCGCCGGCCTTGGCCAGGCGGGCCACCGCGCCGGTGTCGAACTCCCACAGGTGCACGAGCCCCGGCAGGTGCGCCCGCTCGGCGCTGATCAGGCGGGCCTGGGCGGTGTCCTCGACGGCGCAGGCCACGGCGCCGGAGTCCTGGATGATCCAGCGGGCCTGGAGGGCGGAGGAGGTGGGGTAGACGGGGACGGTGACGAGCCCGGCGGCCCAGCCGGCGAAGTCCAGCAGGGTCCACTCGTAGGTGGTACGGGCCATGATGGCCAGCCGGTCGCCCTCGCGCAGGCCCTCGGCGATGAGCCCCTTGGCGACGGCCAGCACCTGGGCCGCGAACTCGGCGGCGGTGACGTCCCGCCAGGTCCCGTCGGGCTCCTTGCGGGCGAGGACGGCCGCGCCGGGGGCCTCGCGGGCGTTGTGGAAGGGGATGTCCCCGAGGGAGCCGCTGTCCGGCAGGGCGACGAGCGCGGGTACCTCCACCTCCCGGACCACCCCGTCGATGACGGTCCTGACCGGCTCGACCAGCTTCGGCTTCGACTCCGGCTTCGGCTTCGGCTCGGGTTCCACGGCGCTCTCCTCCGCTCGACACGGGAGTTACCGCCGGTAATCTACGTACGGGTAGCGGGCCTGAACAGCCCCCGACCAGGCCGATTCACCGAACCCGGCAGGTTCGTTCACACCCGGACCATGAACCGGATCACCTGGTGGACGGGATGAGGGCGGTGAGCAGCGCCGCACCGCGCCCGGCGTCGTCGACGCTCACTGCAAAAACCTTTCCCCCGGAGCTCACGACCAGGCACTCCCCACTGCGCAGCATTACCGTCGTACCCAGTCCGCTCAGCCGGTAGCCCCATCCGCCGACCTGCGCGGGGGTACGGTTCTCGGCGCGGGCCCACTCGATGTCCCGCGCAGCCCACCGCCGTACGGGCCACCCCAGCGGCCCGAAGGCCACCTCCAGCCCCTCACCCGTGACCCGGGCCTGCACCGAGGAGAGGGCGAAGGCCGAGACCGACACCAGGGCGAAGGGCGCGATCAGCGCCCACGGCGGGGCCGCCAACCCGCCCACCGCGACGAGCGCACCGCCCATCGCCACCACCCCCGCGACGACCGCGATCAGCTGGATCCAGGGGTTCGCCGCACGGGACAGCCAGACCCGCCGCTCACCGGCGGGGATGTCCATGCCGGGCGACTCGTACGCCGACCCCGCCGCCGGGACCGGCTCCCGACCGGCGGCCAGCGCCGCTGCCAGCCCGGACACCGCAGCCACCGCGAGGGTCGCCACCACCCAGCCGGTCGCCGACGCGGCATCCCGCCAGTCGGCCCGGTCCAGATTCGCCCGTACGACCGAAGCCTGCGCCCCGAGCAGCAGCGCACCGGTCCCGACCAGCACCCCGGCGGCCGCCCGCCGGTGCCGCACGAACAGGGCGGCGCCCACCGCAAGGACGGCCCAGATCACCGCCGGGAACAGCGCGGCCGCCCACAGCGGCATGGACCCGTCGGGCTCCCCCGAGGTCCCGCCCCAGTGGGTCGCCAGCCGGTCCGGCAGCCGCCCGCTCGCCGCCGCCGGCATCGCCACGAGCAACGCCGCCACCCCGACGGCCCAACCCGCCGCCACTAACCGGCGCTTCACCCCACCGTTCACGGCACCCCCTTGATCATTTCGATGAGATCGGCCTTGCTGTACCCCAGGTGCGCCCCGTCGGCCACGAGTTCGCGCACCCGCTCCAGCAGCGCCGACTTCAGGTCCGCCCCCTCGGCCACGGTCACCCCGCGGCCCCGCCGGAACTCGAGCAGCCCCTCGTCGCGCAGGGCGCGCAGCCCGCGCAGGACGGTGTTCGCGTTGACGCCCAGCGCCTGCGAGATGTCCCGCGCGGGCGGCAGCCGGTCACCGGGCCGGCACTCCCCCTCGACGACGGCCCGCCGAATGGCACCCGCCACCTGCTCGTGCAGGGGCCGGTGGTCCGCGGCGTTCAGCTTCAGCAACATGGTGCTACTCACGCTAGCACCAACAACGCCATACCGTGCGCGCGACTCAGCGCTGCGCCTGCTTCAGGAGCCCCTTGACGGAAACTTCCGAGTTGGCGGACACCCAACTGAGGCCGTATCTCCCGGCCTCTCGAGCCACTTCTTTCTCATCAAGGCCTCTATATACTCCGTACATCGATTCGCTCTTCTTGTTTTTCGCGAAGTTGAACGAGGAAATGAAAACCTCCGGATACTCCTGCGGCGACCAGAAGGCTGCGACGTAGCGCGGCCTGCGGGTAAGATTGATCAAGCTGTCGTTGTAGAGCACCCGGCCGTGATATATGACATGCTCGCCACACTCCTTGGGTGGGCAATAGTATTTCCCTTGACTCTCGATCCAGGACATCTTCCAGTCAGAAAATCCGTCGTCGAGCTTTCCGCGATCCTGCCTCATCATGGAGAATGAAAGAACGGCGTTCAGCGTCTCGTATTCCGTATCCTTGGGAAGCGTGATGATCTTCTCCATGCCGAACTCTTCCCCGACGTCCAATGTCGACCCAGGACCTTGGAACTGCCCGGATGCGACAACATCATCCTGCACTTTGCCCTCGAAGGCCTTTACATCCGAAACCCATCCCCCGGGCTCCTCACTACCGCGCCATTTCTCCAACCCTTTGCCTGACTTCGAGAATTCGGCCAAGTGCCCCCAGACCGTGTAATCGTCGACGACGATGTAGACCGGAATCCCTCCGTCGTTCTTCGCGTAGAGCTTGAGGGGGACGTGAATATAGGGTGAATCAACATCCGTCTGAGGCATCCCGAAGGTTGCCCTCAAGACGAAGTGGTAGGGCTCGACTAGGGGTTTGTAGATACTTGAGTACCCTAGGCTGATTCCGGTCAGAAGCGCCGTGGCCGTAACTCCTGCAGCGAATCTCCTGGGGTGCGGTATCCCTCTCCACACCCTTTCATGGATGAGGATGCTCAGGGCCCACACAGACCACAGCCACAAAGCGAGGAAAAGCAAGACCTGGGATATGAATTCCCGTTCCTCCAGCCACAGGAAGAGCAGAAGGGTCGTGGTGGCCAGCGTCATCAGCACGCCGAGGAGGACCAGCGCTCCGGAATGCCTGACCTTCCTGCGGTCCCAGTAGTCGACGGCCGCAGGCAACCCGATGGCCTGAACGACACCTCCCAACAGGAAAAGGACTCCGACCAGACGTTGCGCGAAGGTCAGTGCTCCCGTGGCGTCCACCCCGCCGATGACGACGTGCAGAGCCAGCGAGCCCATCAGGCCAAGGAGCATGAAGGCGATGACC
The DNA here is from genome assembly GCF_040645035.1 of Streptomyces sp. NPDC046876. Classification (NCBI taxonomy): domain Bacteria; kingdom Bacillati; phylum Actinomycetota; class Actinomycetes; order Kitasatosporales; family Streptomycetaceae; genus Streptomyces; species Streptomyces sp. NPDC046876. The sequence continues at coordinate 22,093 of NZ_JBEYXK010000027.1, forward strand.
ACACGGCGTCTGAGGCCTCGCTCATCCGGCCAGACACTGCTGTCGCCGCCGCGCCAGTAGATGCGCGAGCGGTCATCGAGGTCCATGTCATGGGGGTAACCGAGGCGGCGGAGTTCCTTCCGAAACTGTCGGAGGGACCAGGCGCTACCCACGATCTTGTCCTGGATGGTGATCCGACGCAGGCCACGCCGGTCAGGCGGCTCGACGACCACCCATGGTTGTATGCCCATGCGGCCAGGCTCGGCGACCCGCCCGGCATGTGCACGCAGAGCTGCTGCGTTCGGGTCAACTTGACCCGGTCCTAACGGGGCCGCTCCGCCGGGAACTCCCGGCCCTCGGCGTGGGCGGTCGGCGTGGCGGATCCCTCACCCTCGGTCGGCCCGGTCGCGGCCCAACTGGCGAGCAGACGGAGCGACTCGGCCGAGGGCGAGCCGGGCTCGGCGTGGTAGGTCACCAGCACCTGGTCCGGATCGCCGGCCGGCCGCAGCGTCTCGTAGCGCAGGGTCAGCCGGCCGACCACGGGGTGGTGCAGGTCCTTGGTGCCGTGGCCCTTGTCCCGGATGTCGTGCGCGGCCCAGAGCCGGCGGAAGTCCGCGCTCTTCAGGGAGAGTTCACCGATCAGCGAGGCCAGTCGGGGATCGTCGAGGTCCCGGCCGGCCTCCAACCGCAGGATGCCGACCACGTCCGTGGCCTTGCCCTCCCAGTCGTCGTACAGCTCGCGCGCCGCCGGGTCCAGGAAGACGTGCCAGGCCATGTTCCGCTGCTCCGGCGGCATCGCGGAGAAGTCGCCGGTCAACGCGTTGCCGAGCCGGTTCCACGCGACGATGTCCAGCCGCCGTCCGAGCACGTACGCGGGGACGCCCTCCATCGCGTCGAGCAGGTGCTGCAGGGCGGGCCGCACCTGCTGGGGGCGGGCCGCCGCGGCGCGCCCGCTCCGGCGGCGGGGCGGCTTGGTGAGCCGCTGCAGGTGCTCGCGCTCGGCGGCGGTGAGCCGCAGGGCGCGCGCGATCGAGTCCAGCACGGCCGTGGAGACGTTCTCGCCGTGGCCCTGCTCGAGCCTGATGTAGTACGCCGTGCTCACGCCGGCCAGCTGCGCCAGCTCCTCGCGACGCAGTCCGGGCACCCGCCGACGGGTGCCGTAGTCCGGCAGACCGACGTCCTCCGGCCGCAGCCGGGCCCGACGGGAGCGGAGGAATTCGCTGAGTTCGGTGCGCGGGTCCATGCGGCCCAGTATGAGGGTGAGCCTGCCAGTCGTACGTTGGCCGGTCGTACGCTGCCCGCGCGTATGTTCCGCGGTCGTACGCGGGACCGTCGTACGACAACCGCTGACCTGGTTGCCCCTCTCGCGCCGGCGCAGGCTGGGGCACATGACGAACACGATCGACACCGCGAGCACCACCACCGCCGCCGCGAGCACCACCACCGCCAAGAGCGCCGCCGACCCGGCGGCCGGGGCCGGGCCGCGCACGGTCGCCGCGTACGCCGCCCCGGCCCCCAAGGCCCCGCTGGAGCGGACCACCGTCCCGCGCCGGGCGCTGGGCGAGCACGACATCCTGATCGACATCCGCTTCGCCGGCATCTGCCACTCCGACATCCACCAGGTCGCCGAGGACTGGGGCGACGCCATCTTCCCGATGGTCCCTGGCCACGAGATCGCCGGCGTGGTCGCCGAGGTCGGTCCCGGGGTGACCCGCTGGGCCGTCGGCGACCGGGTCGGGGTCGGCTGCTTCGTCGACTCCTGCCGCGAGTGCGACAACTGCCGGGCCGGCCTGCAGCAGTACTGCACCGGCACCCCGGGCGCGGTCTTCACCTACAACGGCATCGGCCACGACGGCGAGCCCACCTACGGCGGCTACTCCACCCAGCTGGTCGTGGACGAGGGGTACGCGCTGCGCATCCCCGACGCGCTGCCGCTGGACGTCGCCGCGCCGCTGCTCTGTGCCGGCATCACCCTCTACTCGCCGCTCAACCACTGGGGCGCCGGGCCGGGCAGGAAGGTCGCCGTCGTCGGCCTCGGCGGGCTGGGGCACATGGGCGTGAAGATCGCGCACGCCATGGGCGCCGAGGTCACCGTGCTCAGCCAGTCCCTGCGCAAGCGCGAGGACGGCCTGAAGCTCGGCGCGGACCACTATCGCGCCACCTCCGACCCGGCCACCTTCACCGAGCTGGCCGGCACCTTCGACCTGATCGTCAACACCGTCTCCGCCGACCTCGACCTGAGCGCCTACCTCGGCCTGCTGAAGACCGACGGCACCCTGGTCCAGGTGGGCGCACCGGAGAAGCCGGTCAGCATCAACGCCCACACCCTGCTGATCGGCCGCAAGTCCGTCTCCGGCTCGATGATCGGCGGTCTGCCGGAGACCCAGGAGATGCTGGACTTCTGCGCGGCCCACGGAATCGGCGCCGAGATCGAACTGATCCGCGCCGACCAGATCAATGACGCCTACGCCCGCGTCCTCACCAGCGACGTCCGCTACCGCTTCGTCATCGACACGGCCACCATCTGACCGACCTCCTAAAGGCGATTCCTCCCGGGCCTGAAGGCCCGGGGTTCCTCGCAAGAGTCCGCTGAACCGGAGGTCGTGAACGAAGATCATCCCGTACGGGGTGACGTGATTGCTCTAGGCCGCCGCTTGGGCGGCGCCGGCTTCTCGGCAGTCGCGGCAGCGGCCCCCCGGCTCGGGTGCACGGAAGACGCGTTTGCAGCCGTCGCAGTCCTGCCAAGGGTCCGGCGGTACGTACGGCCGCGCGGCCGGGGCCGTGACCGGCGGCAGGTACGGCGGGAGCAGCTCGGCCAGCCGGTACGCGAGCAGCCCCGCCGGGCGGCGCAACCCGTCCGGCAGGTCGGCGGACAGCACCCGCGCAACAGCCTCGGGCTCGGCCCCACGCTCCAGCCAGACCGACACCGCGGGCACGAGCCGCCGCACGTCCCGCTCGGACAGCAGCAGCCGCGGGTCGCACCGCCGCAGCCCGGCCAGCAGCTCGGCGGCAGCTCGGGCTTCCACCGCGGACGCGGCGGGTGCTTCGACGGCGCCGCCGACCCCACCTCCGCCACCGGCGGCGGGGCCGACTGCGGCTCGCGCTCCGGATCCGGGTCGGGCTCCGGGTCAGGCTCAAGGTCGGCCTGCGGCTCCGGCGGCGCGGGAGGGTCCGGGTCCGGGTCCGGAGACGGCACCGCCCGGATCCCGGCCCCGGCCGCGGCCCCGGCCACGCTCCCCGGGTTGTTGTACGAGAACGTACGGGTCACCACCCGCCCGGAGGCCAGCCGCTCGCGCCGCCGCTCCAGGTAGCCGTGCTCCTCCAGCTCCCGCAAGGCTGCGCCGACCCGGACCTCCCCCTCCCGGGACCGCCCGGCGAGCGCCTTGACCCCGATCGCGGCCCCGGCCGGGAGCGACTGGATGTACACGGCGATCCCTCGTGCCGTGTACGACAGTTCGTGGTGCTGGGCGAGATGGTTGCCGACCACGGTGAAGTGACTGGCGTGCCGCGTGTTGACGTGGATGACACCGGATCGGGCGGTCCCGGCGTGAACACGGGACCTTGCGCCCGAGGGCGCGCTAGGGTGCTGGAGAGCCATGGGAAGTGGAGGAACTTCCTACTTGGTCAGGCCCTCGGCCGGGATTGCCGTCCCGTCGGGGGCCGTCTCATGTCTGCTGTTGCGGTCGGGCCGAGCATATGCCCGGCAACCCGCCCCAAATCCAGTCCAGTTGGCACAGTTCACCCGTCCGAGCGACGGGGGCTGGTGGGGGTGGGTTTGGTGGGTTCTTTCCCCCGTCCTTTTGCGCTTTTGGTGTCTAAGCACACCGCATCGCGGCCCCCCGCGACCCGGCCGTGCCTACCGTTTTTGTCCGGACGCTGTCCCGTGCCGTCGGGGCTGTCCGGGACTCCGCACGGGCAGGGACTGTCGGCGGCGGCCCACCTACTCGCGCGACGAGGTGGAACGGATACTGGCCGCACGCATGGCCCGACGGTCGATCTTCGATCGTCCGTCCGCGCCCAAGCTCTCACCCCGTGGGAGTCGCGGGCCTTCATCGAGGAACTGCTGGGAGAGACATGATCTACAACCCGGAGCCGGCCTGGTTCAAGAGCAGCTACAGCAGCAGCAGTGAGGGCGACGACTGCGTTGAGGTGGCCGCCGCCACCGGCGCCGTCCACGTCCGCGACTCCAAGAACATCCAGGGCCCCCACCTCGCCTTCGGCGCCGACGCCTGGGCCGGCTTCGTCGCGCACGCCTCGGGTTGCTGAGGCGACGCGAGAGCATCGATCTGCCCGAGGACCGCGGGTGTCTGCAGTGGGTGCTCGGTGTGCCGCTCGTTCTCGTCTACCTTCCGGCAGCCTGCCTCTGCTTCTTCATGCTCATCGCGCAGGCGGACCCCGGGGACGGGAGGGTGCGCGGCGACATCGAGACGGCTGCCCACGTCGTCATCGGCATCAGCCTCCTCGGGCTGTTGCTCTCGCTGCTCCCGGTGTACCGGCGGACCATGGGCCGCTGGTGGTACGCCGTGCCCGTCGTCCTCGCCGCGACGGCGTGGATCCGCGCCGCGCTGCTTTGAGGCAGCGCGGCGCGGGACGTGGTCAGGTGCCGGCGCGGGTGCAGACGTGGACCGACTCGCTGCCGCCGCGTTCGGTGTGGGCGATCCGCAGCACGTTCTTGCGGTAGGTCACCTGCAGCTGCTGGCCGTCCTTGGTGTTGTGAGCCCCCGGCGGCTGCCAGGGCAGGGTGGTCGAGATCTCGTCACCGAAGACCGCGGGGATCGACAGGGCCTCGCCGCCGGTCAGCCGGTCCAGGCGCTGGGGCGCCTCGTACACGTCGATGCGCAGGTGCTCGCCGCGCTGGAGCCAGCCCCCGGACCAGGTGACCGGGGCGCCGTTGCCGTCCCAGACGATGGTGAAGCCGCCGTTCCCGCTGCCGTCCGTCCTGATGGTGGCCGTGCCGCGTACGGTCTCGCCGCGCGGGGTGGTCGACTCCACCTTCCACTCGCCCCTGATGAAGGCGTCGAAGGCCCGCGCCACCGGCCCGGCAGCACTGGGCGCCGGAGGTGCGGGCGGCGCCGCCGTGGGCGATGCGGCGGCCCCGGAGGAAGGGGCCGCGGACGACGGGGCCGAGGACGGGGCCGCCGACGTGGGGGCCGCCGACGTCTCGCCCGCCGCCGGGCCTCCGGCGGGCGGGGCGGCGGCCTTGTCCTTGCCGGTGCACGCCGCCACGAGGGACGCCCCGACCCCGATGGCCAGGTATCGCAGCGCATTGCGCCGCCCGATCATCCTGGCCGCCGCCCGTATCTGTCGTACCGTCACATCGCCCCCGTACAGTGCCACTTGATCTTCGGTGACCGACTATACGGAACCGAACGATCACTGCTCCGCGTCTCCACCCCGGATCCTGATCCCGATCCGGAACGAGAGGACGGCCCCAGTGAGGGAGAGCATCGACCTGCCCGAGGACCGGGGCTGTCTGCAGTGGGTGCTCGGGGTGCCGCTCGGGCTCCTCTACCTCCTGGAAGGGTGGCTCTGCTACGGGGCGCTCGTCATCCAGCCCACCGGCGGGGTCAACGACCGCGGCGCCACGAACATCTCCGCCGCCTGCTTCTTCGCCCTCTGCCTGAGCGTGATCGGCCTGCTGATCACGCTGATCCCGACCGTACGCCGGACCTTGGGCCTGTGGTGGTTCGCGCCGCCCGTACTCCTCGGCCTGTTCGCTTACGTCCGCGTATCGCTGCTGGAATAGAGCCGCCGGCTCACTCGGCGGGCACGACCGAGCCGTCCGCCTGGATATCAACCGACCGCCCATTCCCCGAGAGGGCGCTGGAGAGCCCTGCTGCGCCGGCGGAGTCAAGGGCGACCCAGGCCATGGATTGCACCCGGTGCCCCTTGAGTCCGCCCAGGGAGCATTGCCCGAACTGGCTGTACCAGGTCTGGCCCGGGTCGATGACGATCTGCGGCCATGGTCCGGGATGCGACGGGCACTCCTTGTTGCCCACCTCAGCCACATACGGCTTCACCAGCACGGTGACGACGACTTGGGCGTTGGTCGCGTTGGTCACCTTGGCGCCGAACTGGGCGGCTCCCGTCCCGCTCACCGCCTGGGTGCAGGGCTGCATCTCGACGCCGGGGACGCTGGTGCGGAGCCCTCTTTTCGCGCAGGTGACGTTCTGCGACGGGTACGGAGAACTGGGCGTGGGGGTCAGGTGGGCCCGCGCCGTCGCCGCCCCGGTGCTGCCGGAGGGAGCGGCCTGCCCCGCGACTCCCGCGACCGGCGTGCCGGAGGCGGCCGACGGCGTGGCCGACGGGGCGGCGGAGCCGCTGGGTGAGGCCGACGGCGAGGAGGGGGCATCAGAGGCGGCAGGGCGGGCGCTGTCGACGTTCTCGGTCTTCAGGGGGCCGTACCGGAGGGCCAGGACCGTGGCCGGCACGGCGATCACGGCGGCGGCGCCGGCGATGCAGAGGGCGAGGGTGCGGCCGGATGACCGCCGTGCGGGGCGCCCGGCGTTCGGCGGGTACACGGTGGTGTTGAAGACGTTGCCGCCGTGGGTGATGTTCTGGATGCCGCCTTCGCGGGCGGAGTTGTCCTGCCTGCCGGCCGGACCGGCGCTCTCTTCGGAGGCGGTCACCGCGGTCGCCGGGTCGCGTCACCGACGATGATGTCACCGCTCTGGGTGATGTTCTGGATCCCGCCGCCGTACGCGGTGTTGTTCTGCACCCAGGTCTGCTGGGAGGCCGGCAGCTCGGCCTCGACGCGGGCGATCAGTTCGCGGAGCTCCGCCGCCAGCTCGGGCTGCTCCTCCAGGAGGTCCTTCAGCCGGCCCCGCCATTCCGCCTGGAGGTCCCGCCGTACGGATTCCAGCTCCTGAGGGCCGGAGGCCCGGCTCACCTCCGCGGCAGCTCGGTCGAGGCGGCCGGCCGTGGTCTGTTCGGCCTGCGGGTTTCCGCGCCCCAAGAGCCGCGTGAAGCCGGAGCGGGTCGTCTGCCAGGCATCGGTCGCCACCGCGCCCACTAACGCCGTACCACCCGCTGCCGCCAGCATTTCCAGTGCGTCCGTCAGCACCCTGCCCCTCCAGGTCACCGGCATTCACAGGTGAACTACCTGTGAGAGCAGACAAGTTAATGCATCACCAGCACCAGTGCTAACGCCCTGCAGGGAGGCCCGCAGGAATGCCGCAGCCCCCGCCATGAGGGGAGGGCGGGGGCTGCGGCGCCGGTTGGGCGGCGCGCCTGTCAGGCGGCGGCCGCCACCGGGGCCCGGTCGTCCAGCGGCGAGGACGAGGCGGCGGCGTAGGCCTTCTTGTCCAGGATTCCCTCGCGGGCCGCGACCACGACCGGCACCAGGGACTGGCCGGCGACGTTGGTGGCGGTGCGCATCATGTCCAGGATCGGGTCGATGGCCATGAGGAGGCCGACGCCTTCGAGGGGCAGGCCCAGGGTGGAGAGGGTCAGCGTCAGCATGACCGTGGCGCCGGTGAGGCCGGCGGTGGCGGCGGAGCCGACGACCGACACGAAGGCGATCAGCAGGTAGTCGGTGATCGTCAGCTGCACGTCGAAGATCTGCGCGATGAAGATCGCGGCGAGCGCGGGGTAGATCGCGGCGCAGCCGTCCATCTTCGTCGTCGCGCCGAACGGGACGGCGAAGGAGGCGTACTCCTTCGGGACGCCGAGCCGCTCGGTGACCTTCTGGGTGACCGGCATGGTGCCGACCGAGGAGCGCGAGACGAAGGCGAGCTGGATCGCGGGCCAGGCTCCCTTGAAGAACTGGATCGGGTTGACCTTGGCGACGGTGGCGAGCAGCAGCGGGTACACGCCGAACATCACGAGCGCCGAGCCGAGGTAGACGTCGGCGGTGAAGGTCGCGTACTTGCCGATCAGCTCCCAGCCGTACGAGGCGATCGCGGTGCCGATGAGGCCGACGGTGCCGATGGGCGCCAGCCGGATGACCCACCACAGGGCCTTCTGGAGCAGTTCCAGGACGGACTCGGCCACGTTCAGGACGGGCTGGGCCTTGGTGCCGAGCTGGAGGGCGGCGATACCGGCGACGGCGGCGAGGAAGACGATCTGCAGCACGTTCAGCTCGGTGAACGGCGTGACGATGTCCTTCGGCACGATGCCGGTCAGGAAGTCGATCCAGGAGCCGGTGCGCTTGGGCAGCTTGCCGTCCTGCGGGGTCAGGCCGGTGCCCGCGCCGGGGTTGGTGAGCAGGCCGATCGCGAGGCCGATGCCGACGGCGATCAGCGACGTGATCATGAACCAGAGCAGCGTGCGCGAGGCGAGGCGGGCGGCGTTGTTGACCTTCCGCAGGTTGGTGATGGACACCAGGATCGCGAAGAAGACGAGCGGGGCGACGGCCAGCTTCAGCAGCTGCACGAAGATGTCGCCGACCTTCTCCAGGGTGGTGGCGAGCCAGCTGACGTCCTGGCTGCGGGCGAGCCAGCCGAACAGGACGCCGAGCACGAGACCGGTGACGATCTGGGCCCAGAAGGGGAACTTGAAGGAGGCCTTGGCGGTGGCGGGAGCCGGGGCCTGAGGGGTCGCGGACACGGACACTCTCCGGGGGGTCATGCGCAAAGAGGAAAAAGCAAGGGAAGAAGAAGGCGGGGTCAGCGACAGCCGCACCAGGCCGCGGACGCGCGGCGGCAGAGGTCGACGTGCAGGCGCGCCACGAGCGGGATGCTCGTGGTCATTTCGTGCGCAACTGTGGTCAACATGTTTAACACGCTAACACTTTCCCTTTGAGATCCTCAAAGGCGCACTTTGAGTCAGGGGCCCGCGCAGGCCCGCTCCCGAGCCCCGGACAACGCAAGCGCCCCAGTACACCGGGGTGTTCCCGGGTACTGGGGCGCTTCGGTATGTGAGGAAGCTAACCAGCGGCCAACCGGCTGCTGACCGGCCGACAGGCCCTACGCGCGGGCCGCGTCGTCGGCCGCGTCCTCCTGCGCGCGGTTCGCGGCGAGCTTCTGCTTCGCGTCCGCCACGCGCCCGACGATCTGCTCGGACATCTCGTCGCGCTGCTTGCGCAGCAGTACGAAGGACAGCGGCGCGGAGATCACCAGCGCGAGCAGCACGACCCAGGCGAAGTTGGCGTCGCCCAGCCCGGCGGGCACCCAGCCCACGTGGACGAGGGCGGCCACGAGGACGAGGCATCCGACGAAGATGCCCAGGCGCATCGCGGTGTAGCGGATCGTCGCGCTCGGCTTGAAGGACACGGTGACCCCTTCTCTCTCGTCGGTACTCGCGTCACGTGCCCGTCCAGTGAAGCACGGCCGCCCTCCCCCGGGCGCCGCCGGGGTCATCCGTACGCCGCACGGCCCCGCCGCCTCAGTGGAGCGGCAGGAGCATCGTGATCTCGTCGCGGTCGTCGCCGGGGGCCACGCGGACGGCGTCGGGGACGCGGCCGACCTCCTTGTAGCCGCAGGCCGCGTAGAAGTGCTCCAGGCCGAGGCCGCCGCGGCAGGAGAGCCGGACGGCCTCGATGCCGCCGACGGTGCGCGCGGCGTCGGCCACGGCCTCCATCAGGGCGCGGCCCGCACCCCGACCCTGGAGGGCGGGGTCGACCATGACGGTGTAGGCCCAGGCCCAGTGGGTCATCAGGCGGTGCGTGTTGAGGGCGAGGAAGGCGCAGGCGCGGACCCGGCCGTCCGCGTCCCGCCCCACGACCAGGCGGTGGCGGCCCTCGGCCATGGCGACGAGGTGCTTGACCATCTCGGGGCGTATGTCGTCGGCGGTGACCGGCGCCACGAACCCGACCGCGCCGCCGGCGTTGGTGACGTCCGTCCAGAGCGTGACGACCCCCTCGCGCAGGGCGGGATCGACGACCGGATCGAAGGTGAAAGTAAGAGGCACCGAGTGAGGTTATCCATTACCTGCAGTACTCGGCAATGACCTGGGGGCGCAGGGGTACGGGGGGGGCACAGGGGCGCAGGGGCACGGGGCCACCGGGGCACGGGGCCACAGGGGCGTATGTGCACGAAGGCCCCGGTCCTCCTCGGACCGGGGCCTTCCCCACATCAGTCGTCCGGCGACGGCGCCGCCGTCAGACGCGCATCGCCTGCGGCGTCTCGCGCAGCCCCGCGTCCGGGCCGGGGTACTCGCGGATGACCTCGTAGCGCGTGTTGCGCTCCACCGGCCGGAAGCCCGCCTCGCGGATCAGGTCCAGCAGGTCGTCGCGGCCCAGCTTGTTCGGGGTCCCGTAGTTGTCCGCGTCGTGCGTGATCTTGTACTCGACGACCGAGCCGTCCATGTCGTCCGCGCCGTGCTGCAGCGCCAGCTGGGCGGTCTGCACGCCGTGCATCACCCAGAACACCTTCACGTGCTGGATGTTGTCGAACAGCAGGCGCGAGACCGCGAAGGTCTTCAGCGCCTCCGCGCCCGTGGCCATCGTCGTGCGCGCCTGGAGGGTGTTGCGGACCTTGCCGTCCTTCATGTCCACGAAGTCGTGCTGGTACCGCAGCGGGATGAAGACCTGGAAGCCGCCGGTCTCGTCCTGGAGCTCGCGCAGCCGCAGCACGTGGTCCACGCGGTGGCGCGGCTCCTCGATGTGCCCGTACAGCATCGTGCACGGGGTCTTGAGGCCCTTCTCGTGCGCGAGGCGGTGGATGCGCGACCAGTCCTCCCAGTGGGTCTTGTGGTCGACGATGTGCTGGCGGACCTCCCAGTCGAAGATCTCCGCGCCGCCGCCGGTGAGCGACTCCAGGCCGGCCTCGATCAGCTCGTCCAGGATCTCGGACGCCGAGAGACCGGAGATCGTCTCGAAGTGGTGGATCTCCGTCGCCGTGAACGCCTTCAGCGAGACGTTCGGCAGCGCCTCCTTCAGTGCGGAGAGCGAGCGCGGGTAGTAGCGCCACGGCAGGCTGGGGTGCAGGCCGTTGACGATGTGCAGCTCGGTGAGGCTCTCGCTCTCCATGGCCTTGGCCAGGCGCACGGCCTCCTCGATGCGCATCGTGTACGCGTCCTTCTCGCCCGGCTTGCGCTGGAACGAGCAGTACGCGCACGAGGCGGTGCACACGTTCGTCATGTTGAGGTGGCGGTTGACGTTGAAGTGGACGACGTCGCCGTTCTTGCGGGTGCGCACCTCGTGGGCGAGCCCCCCGAGCCAGGCCAGGTCGTCGGACTCGTAGAGGGCGATGCCGTCCTCACGGGTGAGCCGCTCGCCGGAGCGGACCTTCTCCTCCAGCTCACGCTTGAGCCCAGCGTCCATCGGCCGGTCGCCTCCTCTTAGGTTCCTGCTGTCCAGCTCTGCCCTGCGGGGCGCCCTGTGGGGCGCGCCCGACCCTGCAACCGTACTCTCAGCGCTCCTCGGGAAGTTCGCCGACCCGGTTCTCCCACTTCGTGGACAGCACGATGGTGGTACGGGTGCGGGAGACGCCCTTGGTGCCCGAGAGCTTGCGGATGATCTTCTCCAGGCCGTCCACGTCGCTGGCGCGGACCTTGAGCATGTAGGAGTCGTCGCCGGCGATGAACCAGCAGTCCTCGATCTCCGCGAGGTCGCGCAGGCGCCGGGCCACGTCCTCGTGGTCGGCGGCGTCGGAGAGGGAGATGCCGATCAGCGCAGTGACGCCGAGGCCGAGGGAGGCCGCGTCGACGGTCGCGCGGTAGCCGGTGATGACGCCGGCCGACTCCAGCCGGTTGATCCGGTCGGTGACGCTGGGGCCGGACAGGCCTACGAGCCGGCCCAGCTCCGCGTACGAGGCGCGTCCGTTCTCCCGGAGTGCCTGGATGAGCTGCCTATCCACCGCGTCCATCTATCCGGACCCTTCTATTGTTCGGCGATCCCGCAAGTTTACGTATAGAATCAAAGGCACACAGGGTCAACGCCCTGTGAATCTTTCAACAGATCAATGACGATCTTCAGGAGTGGTTCACCCGTGTACACGATCGAGATGGCCTACGCGCACATGCGACAGCTCCAGGAGCTGGCCAACCGATCCCGCACCGACCAGCCCGCCGCCGCCCACCGCGTCGACAAGACCCGCAAGCCGCACACGGCGAAGAAGCGCTCGCGCTAGTCGCGCAGCTCCCTCTCGCCCTAGTCACCGCTTGCCTCCCGGGGGCGGGAGCCCGCACCGAGCTCCCCCTCCCACCGGCGGTACAGCCGGTGCGGCACCCCTGCCGCATCCAGCACCCGCCCCGCGACGAAATCCACCAGATCCTGGATGTGCGTCGCACCCGCATAGAACGCCGGAGAGGCGGGCAGCACGACCGCGCCCGCCTCGTCCAGCGCCACCAGATGCTTCAGCGTCTGCCCGTTCAGCGGGGTCTCCCGCACCGCGACCACCAGTCGGCGCCGCTCCTTGAGCGTCACGCTCGCGACGCGCTGGAGCAGGTCCTTCGACAGCCCGAGCGCCACCCCCGCCACGCAGGCCGTGGACGCCGGCACGATCAGCATCCCCTTGACGGGATACGAGCCCGAGCTCGGCCCGGCCGCCAGGTCGCCCGCGGCCCAGTACCGGACGTCCCCGTCCGGCACCCGGAACGTCCCCGGCTTGCCGTCCGCGCCGCGGGCCAGCCACTCCCGCAGGTCCTCGCGCCAGTGCGCGTCGCGGAAGGCGATCCCGGTCTCGTCCAGCAGGGTCAGGCGCGAGGCCCGGCTCACCACCAGGTCCACACTCTCGCCCGCCGCCAGCAGCCCTCGGATCACCGAAGCCGCGTACGGCGTCCCGGAAGCCCCGGAAACCCCCACCACCCAGGGGGTGCGCTTGCGCTCAGTCATGGCTACGAGACTATCCGGCCACACCCGGCGGGCACTCGCTAAGGTCTCCCGGACGTTCCCTGACGGGGCACGCACACGCAACACGCACACGCGACACACGGGGGACGGGAGCACGATGAGCGGGACGAGCGGGACGAGCGGGGCCGTGGAGGACTGGAGCCGGACCGACAGGGCCAAGGCCGCGGCGAAGCTGATGCTGGGCTGGGTGGCGCTGCTGTGGGCCCTGGAGGTGGTCGACTACGCCACGGGGCACGCCCTCGACGCGTACGGGATCCCGGCCCGCGACCCCGGCGGCCTGAGCGGCATCCTCTTCGCGCCCTTCCTGCACTTCGGCTTCGGCCACGTCGCCGCCAACAGCGTCCCGCTGCTGGTCCTCGGCTTCGTCACGGCCCTGTCGGGCATCCGCCGCTTCCTCGCCGTATGCGGGCTGATCATCCTGGCGGACGGCATCGGCGTCTGGCTGACCGCCTGGCCGAACACCATGACGGCGGGAGCGTCCGGCCTGGTCTTCGGCCTCTTCGGCTACCTGCTGGTCCGCGGCTTCGTCGAGCGGAATGTGCTGGGCATTGCCGTGTCCCTCGGCGTCGCGGCCGTCTGGGGCACGACGATCCTGGTCGGCATTCTCCCGACCGACACCACCGTGAGCTGGCAGGGCCACCTGTGCGGCCTGCTGGCAGGCATCGCCACGGCCCTGTACCACCGCCGCCCGGCCCCGCGCCGACAGCTCACCTGACGACCGAAGGGTCCACGGGCAGCCCGGCGGTGTCGATACGGGTCGAAGATCAGGTAGTGCGGGATCCCGCGCCGGGCCATGGCGCCCTCGACGATCTCCATCCGGTAGCCGGGGAACATGTCCTCGAACCGGCTGAGCTGTGACTGCAGGCGGTCGCTCTCCGAGATGGTGACGTCGGCCTCCCTGTCCATGCACTCGATGGTAGGCCGCACGGTATCCACGTGGGCAGGCCGCGCGCGGCGGGATCCCGCGCGGCTCACACCGTCGAGCTAGAGCGTCAGGCCGCGCAGGGCGAGGTCCAGGAGGGCACAGGCGAAGAGTGCGACTCCGATGAAACCGTTCACCGTGAAGAAGGCGCGGTTCAGGCGGGACAGGTCGTGCGGGGTGACGATGGTGTGCTCGTACAGGAACGCGGCCACGACGATGACCAGGCCGATCCAGAACGGCACGCCCGCGTCCGTGGCCACCGCGTACCAGGCCAGCAGGGCCGTGGTGACGGCGTGCGCGCCGCGGGCGCCCCACAGGGCGGCCGGGACGCCGAAGCGGGCCGGGACGGACTTGACGCCGTCCGCCCGGTCCGCGGCCACGTCCTGGCAGGCGAAGATCAGGTCGAAGCCGCCGATCCACACGCCGACCGCCAGGCCGAGGATCACCGCGTCCCAGGACCAGGTCCCGGTGACGGCGAGCCAGGCCCCGATCGGGCCCATGGCCTGGGCGAGGCCCAGGATGGCGTGCGGGAAGTTCGTGAACCGCTTGCCGTACGGGTAGACCACCATCGGGACCACCGCGACCGGGGCCAGCGCCAGGCAGAGCGGGTTCAGCAGCGCCGCCGCCCCGAGGAACACGGCCAGCGCGATGCCCGCCCCGGTCCACGCCGAGCGCACGGACACCGCGCCGGTGACGAGCTCGCGGCCCGCGGTGCGGGGGTTGCGGGCGTCGATCTCCCGGTCGATGATCCGGTTCGCGGCCATCGCGAAGGTCCGCAGGCCCACCATGCAGACGGTGACGAGCAGCAACTCGGCCCAGTGCACGGTGCGGTCGAGCCGGAACATCGCGGTCAGCGAGGCGATGTAGGCGAAGGGCAGCGCGAAGACCGAGTGCTCGATCATCACGAGCCGCAGGAACGCCTTCACCCGCCCGGGGGCCTGCGGCGCGGGCCCGGAGCCGATGACCCCGTCGGCGGTGGTCATCATGCGAGGCTCCTGCGGAAGGCTTCGAGGTCGGCCGCGAGTTCCGCCGCCGGGAGGGCGCCGAGGTCCAGGGTCCGGACGGTGTCGTCGTCGTGGCCCTCGGGCGGGGTGACGCGGGCGGTGACCTGCCAGGAGTCTCCGGACGGGCGGGCGTCCAGGCGCAGGAAGTTCCCGGCTTCGGCGGTGAACGGCTCACCGGCCGCCAGGGCGCGCTGGAGCTGCTCCGCGAAGTCGTCGGCCTCGATGTCCCGCGCGCCGGGCAGCTCGAAGCCGTCGCCCTCGCCGTCCGCCTCGTACATCAGGGCCCAGGTGTCCCCGGATCCCGCGAACTCCTCCGGGCTCACGCCGGCCTGCTCGGCGGCGAGGAGCACTCCGGGCTGCGTCGGGTCGATCTCCGGGCGGGCCAGGGCGACGTACCGCGCCGCGGTGCCGAGGAAGAACTCCGGGCCGCCCACGTCGATCGGGCTCACAGTCCGTACTCCTTCCAGCGGCGGTCCACGAGGGCGGCCGTGGCCGGGTCGGACTCGACCATGTCGGGCCAGCCGCCGTCGCGGGTGTAGCCCTCCTCGGGGAGCTTCTTCGTGGCGTCGATGCCGGCCTTGCCGCCCCAGAACTGCTGGTACGAGGCGTGGTCGAGGTGGTCGACCGGGCCCTCGACGACGGTGAGGTCCCGGGAGTAGTCGGTGTTGCCCAGCGCCCGCCAGGAGACCTCGTGCAGGTCGTGGACGTCGCAGTCCTTGTCGACAACGATGATCAGCTTGGTCAGCGACATCATGTGGGCGCCCCAGATTGCGTGCATGACCTTCTGGGCGTGCTTGGGGTACTTCTTGTCGATCGAGACGATCGCGCAGTTGTGGAAGCCGCCGGACTCCGGCAGGTGGTAGTCCACGATGTCCGGGACGATGATCTTGAGGAGGGGGAGGAAGAAACGCTCCGTCGCACGGCCCAGCGGGCCGTCCTCCGTCGGGGGGCGGCCGACCACGATCGACTGCAGGAGCGGCCGCTTCCGCATCGTCACGCAGTCGATCTTCAGCGCGGGGAACGGCTCCTGCGGCGTGTAGAAGCCGGTGTGGTCGCCGAACGGCCCCTCCGGCAGCATCTCGCCCGGCTCCAGCCAGCCCTCCAGGACGACCTCGGCGTTGGCCGGCACCTGGAGCGGGACGGTCTTGCAGTCGACCATCTCGATCCGCTTGCCCGCGACGAACCCGGCGAACAGGTACTCGTCGATGTCGCCCGGCAGCGGCGCGGTGGACGCGTACGTCACGGCCGGCGGGCAGCCGAAGGCGATCGCGACGGGCAGCCGCTCGCCCCGCGCGGCGGCGACGGCGTAGTGGTTGCGGCTGTCCTTGTGGATCTGCCAGTGCATGCCGATGGTGCGCTTGTCGTGGCGCTGGAGGCGGTAGAGGCCGAGGTTGCGCACGCCCGTCTCCGGGTGCTTGGTGTGCGTCAGGCCCAGGTTGAAGAAGGAGCCGCCGTCCTTGGGCCAGGTGAAGAGCGCGGGCAGCGCGTCGAGGTCCACGTCGTCGCCGGTCAGGACGACCTCCTGGACGGGGGCGGCGTCGCCCTTCACCTTCTTCGGCGGCACGTGGACCATCGAGCCGAGCTTGCCGAAGGCCTCGCGGACGCCGATGAATCCCTGCGGCAGCTCCGGCTTGAGCAGGCCGCCGATCTTCTCGCTGATCTCGCCGTACGACTTCAGGCCGAGGGCCTTCAGCAGGCGGCGGTCGGTGCCGAAGACGTTCATCGCCAGGGGCATCGAGGAGCCCTTGACGTTCTCGAAGAGCAGGGCCGGGCCACCGGCCTTGTTCACTCTGTCGACGATCTCCCCGACCTCCAGGTACGGGTCGACTTCGGCCTTGATGCGCTTGAGGTCGCCCTCCCGCTCCAGAGCCCGGAGCAGCGAGCGGAGATCGTCGTAAGCCATAGGGGCCAGTATCCGTCACCGACTAACCTGTGGGTGTCACCGGGGCCCTACGCGGGTCCCCCGCCACTGCCGGGGAGTCGGTCCCACACCGTGCTGCGCTATCTGCCGTTCCTGCTGATCATCGCGCTGACCATTTACGCCTTCATCGACTGCCTGAACACCCCGGAGGAGGAGGTCAAGCACCTCCCGAAGGTGGTGTGGGTGCTGATCATCCTGCTCTTCTCGATCGTCGGCCCCGTGGTGTGGCTGTTCGCCGGGCGGCAGCGGTCCGCGGTGGGCGGCAGCGGGGGCCGGGCGCGCCGGACGCAGTGGGTGGCGCCCGACGACAACCCGGAGTTCCTGCGGTCCCTCGGCGAGGACCGCGACCGCGACGACAGGGACCGCAGGGACGGCGGCGACAAGGACGACCGGTCCTGATGGCCTGATCCGGTCGTCAGGTCCCTGGCTTGCAGGTGAGCGTGAAGGCCTGCGGGTCCGATGCGTTGCCCGCCCTGAGCACGGCGCTGACCCTGGGCG
Organism: Streptomyces sp. NPDC046876; assembly: GCF_040645035.1. Lineage (NCBI taxonomy): Bacteria > Bacillati > Actinomycetota > Actinomycetes > Kitasatosporales > Streptomycetaceae > Streptomyces > Streptomyces sp. NPDC046876. The sequence goes on from NZ_JBEYXK010000027.1 coordinate 39,150, forward strand.
CCGGGTCCGTGGGCGCATTGCGCGTGGGGGACTTCACGACGAAGTTGACCGTGGGGGTTTCGGGGGCGGTGAACTTGACGTCCGGAGAGGTCTGCCTGCCCTCGCCCGACCACACGTACTCGACGGTCCCGGTGCCGGTTCCGATGAGCTTGCCCTCGAACGTGACGGGCTGCGACGCCTTGCAGTCGACGTCGGGCGTGGCGGTCGACACCTTGGTGATCTGCACTTCCGAGATGCGGACGTTCACGGGCGCGACCCTGGCCGGCTTCTCGCAGCTGACCTGCTGCTGCCCTTGGTGGCGGCCGCCTCCGAAGTACACCGTGTAGGTGCCCTTCTTGACGTCCTGCTCGGTGAAGGCGCCCTGCGCGTCGACGGTGCGTTCGAAGTTCTCCGCTCCCCTCACCTTGACGCGCTTTCCGGAAGGGAACCCGGCCAGCGTCAGGTCGAATTCCACGGGATTCGTGCCGGGGGCCACCACGAGTTTGCAGACGGCTGCGGCCGGCGCGGCCGGCGCGGCGGGCGCCCGTTCGACGGGCGCGGCCTGCGCAGCCGCCACCGGAGGCACGGCGAGCGCGGAGGCGAGGAGCGGGACGAGGAGTGCGGGGCGGGCATGCGGATTCATGCGTTCCCTCCTTACGGGGAAAGCATTGGCGAGTGGGGCGGACGTCGGGGACAGCCGTCGCCGTTCGGGCGCGCCATGGCCGCGGTGGGTGCGGGCCAGGAACTGGGGCGTGAGCGCGGCATCTTCGCGTCGGCCGGTCCCCCGTTCCGGCCCTTGCGGCGCGATCGGCTTCGCGGATCGCGTGCCGTGGACGTCCTCTTTTTCAGGTTAGTCCCGGCGGCCGGGACCGGCATGGCGAGCGGAGGGGCCGCCTACCGGTGGGAGAACGCCGCGTACGAGGAGCGGAGCTCCGCCCAGCGGGCGTCGGTCCAGTGGCTCCAGTCCGCCGGGTGGCCCTGGAGGGCGCCTTCCAGCAACTCGAAGTGGTGGTGCCAGCCGGCCAGGGAGTCGAGCCGGTCCTCGTGGCTGCCGGAGCGCTCGTTGAGGAAGCGGATCACGGTGGAGTCGGTGCCGACGGGCTCGAGGTGGAAGCGGATGCGGCCGTGCTCGGTCACGGTGTACTCGGCGACCCGTTCGACGTCCCAGGCGGTGATCCGGCCGGTGACGGTGGTGCCGGTGTTGAGCCAGCGCAGGGTGACGGCTCCGCCGAGCCGGCGCTCGAGGACGTCCGCCGCGGCCAGCCAGCCGCGCAGCCCCTCGGCCGTGGTCAGGGCCGGCCACAGGGCCTCGTACGCGCAGGGCAGGTGCACTTCGAAGCGCAGGATCCAGCGGTCCTCGCCCCGGCTCTCGCTGGTGGCATGACTCACAGGAGGCATGCCACCAGCGTGCCACTCCTGCGGCTCAGACGCCCGCGTAGGAGTGCTTGCCGCTGAGCAGGATGTTCACGCCGTAGTAGTTCCAGATCCAGCAGGCGAAGGCGAAGAGGGCCAGGTAGGCGGCCTTGCGGCCCTTCCAGCCGGCGGTCGCGCGGGCGTGCAGGTAGCAGGCGTACGCCACCCACGTCACGAAGGACCAGACCTCCTTGGGGTCCCAGCCCCAGTAGCGGCCCCAGGCGTCGCCCGCCCAGATGGCGCCCGCGATGATCGTGAAGGTCCACAGCGGGAAGACGGCCGCGTTGATGCGGTACGAGAACTTGTCGAGGGAGGCCGCCGAGGGCAGCCGCTCCAGCACCGAGCTGCGGAACTTCCCCGGGGTACGGCCGGCCTCGAGCTGGCTCTCGTAGGAGTCGCGGAAGAGGTAGAGGACCGCGCCCGCGGCACCGATGTAGAAGACGGCGCCGCAGAAGATCGCCGTGGAGACGTGGATCCACAGCCAGTACGAGTGCAGCGCCGGGACCAGCTGGTCGCTGTCGGTGTAGAGCCAGGTGACGGCGATGCCGAGGTCCAGCAGGACGGTGGTGACCAGGAGCAGGCCGAGCCAGCGGACGTTCTTCTTCAGCGCGAGCAGCACCAGGTACGCGCCGACGGCCACCGTGGAGAAGGTGAGCGAGAACTCGTACATGTTGCCCCAGGGGGCACGCTCGACGGACAGCGCGCGGGTGACGACCGCGCCCGCCTCGATGAGGAAGGCCAGCGTCGTCAGCGAGACCGCGATCCGCCCGTACAGGTCGCCCTGTGCGGTGCCGCCGGCGGCGCCGGGGCCGTCCGGGACGTCGCGGGTGCCGGTCGCGGAGCGGGTGACGACCTTCGGCTTGTCGAGGACGGCGGTGCCGCCGCCCTGGGTGCGCACCTGCACGGCGGGCCCCGCCGCGGCGCCGGCACCGGAGGCCGCGCCGGTCAGCGCGGCGGCGGTACGGGCGACCTTGCTGCGGCTGCCGAAGGTCCACTCGGCGATGTGCGCGAAGAAGGCGAGCGTGTAGACCGCCATCGACGAATAGACCAGGTAGTTGCTGATCTGGGCCAGGTTCTCGTTAACCGCGGCTGCGAGCGGCGTCATCCGCGCTCTCCTTCGGGGGATTCTTCGACAGGATCAGGCGCGGTGGGCGCCTGCTGGTGCAGCGTGGCGGCGAGTACCGAGAGCTCCTCGGGCACCTTCGCCGACTCGCTGCGGCCCAGGGCCGCCATCTCGACGACGGTCACGCCGTCCTCGCCGGCGACCGCCCGGACCCAGACGCGGCGCCGCTGGATGAACAGCGACGCGGCGAGCCCGCCGATGGCGGCGAGCGCGCCCGCGAGCGCGAGACCGCTGCCGGGCTGCTGGGTGATCGAGAAGGTGGCCCAGCGCTCGATGCCCTCGAACTTCACGGTGCCCGCGCCGTCCGGGAGCTCCATGGTCTCGCCGGGCAGCAGCCGCTTCTTGAACAGCTGCCCGTCGGCGTCCTTGAACTCCTTCATCTTGGAGGTGTTCAGCTGGTACACGTTCTGCGGCAGGCCCGAGTCGACGCCCAGGCTGCCGTGGTAGGCGCTCAGCGCCAGCACGGGGAAGTCGGTGTCCGGGAACTGGGAGAGCATCGTGCCCTGGCCGGCGCCGGCGAAGGTCGGCACGAACATGGCGTTGAAGCCGAGCTGCTCCTTGTTGCCGTCCTTGTCGCGGTAGCCGTCGGTGACCTTGACGGCTCCGGAGGAGCTGAGGTTGCCGTCGAAGGGCAGCATCGGCACGGCGTCCTTGTAGATGACCTTGCCGGTGGGGTCGGTCACCGAGATGACGGGCGCGTAGCCGTGGCCCAAGAGGTAGACCTTCGCGCCGTCGACCTCCAGGGGCTTGTTGACCTGGATCTCGCGCTTCTGCGGGGCGCCGTCGGCGCCCTCGCGGAAGGTGACGTACGCCTTGAAGTCGCGCGGGGTGCCCTTCTGCGGGCCGGTCCGCTCGAAGGTGGCGTCGAACTTGTCGAGGGTGAAGGAGAACGGCGGGAGGTCCTCGGAGCTGAAGAAGCTGCCGGACTTGAAGTCGTCGTACTGGGTGAGGGTGTTCGCGAAGCCCTTGCCGCGCAGGACGAGCTTGCCGCCCTCGGACTTCAGCAGCTGGCCCCAGGCGAACGCCACCAGCAGCACGATCAGCGAGATGTGGAAGACCAGGTTGCCGGCCTCGCGCAGGTAGCCCTTCTCGGCGGCGACGGAGCCGCGGCCGGCCTCGGTGCGAAAGCGCCGCCCGCCCAGCAGGGTCTTCGCATGTGCGAGCACCTCGTCGGGGGCGGCGGCGGTGCGCCAGGTGGTGTACGCGGGCATCCGGTCCAGGCGCCGCGGGGCACCGGGCGGGCGGCCGGTGAGCTGGCCGACGAACTGCCAGGTGCGCGGGACGATGCAGCCGATCAGCGAGACGAACAGCAGCAGGTAGATCGCGGAGAACCACACCGAGCTGTAGACGTCGAAGAGCTGGAGCTTCTCGGCGACCGGGACCCAGAAGGAGTGGTCCTTCTTCCACTGGGCCACCTTCATCGCGTCGACCTGGGTCTGCGGGATGAGGGAGCCGGGGATGGAGCCCAGGGACAGCAGGAAGAGCAGGATCAGCGCGACGCGCATCGAGGTGAGCTGCCGCCAGAACCAGCGGGCCCAGCCGAGCACGCCGATGCCGACGGGCCCGCCGGCGTCCTCGGCGGGGGCCGTGGACAGCTGCGCGCCGGCCGCGGCCTCGGCTTCGGTCTCGGTGGGTTCGGGGGTCGGGTTCGGCGCGCCGGTCCGCGCCTTGTCGGTCGTACTCATGTCCGTGTCGTCCTCAGATCCCCACCGTGAAGCCTCGGGTCCAGCTCTGCGTGTCGCTGATGATGGTGCTCCACATTCCTGTGACGAGGAGCAGCCCGGTCAGGATCAGCATGCCGCCGCCGATGCGCATCACCCAGGCGTAGTGCTGCTTGACCCATCCGAACGCGCCGAGCGCCTTGCGGAAGGCGACCGCGGCGGCGATGAAGGGCAGACCCAGGCCCAGGCAGTAGGCCACCGTCAGCAGGGCGCCGCGGCCGGCGCTGGCCTGGTCCAGGGAGAGCGTGGTGACGGCGGCGAGGGTCGGGCCCATGCAGGGGGTCCAGCCGACGCCGAAGAGCACGCCCAGCAGGGGCGCGCCGAGCAGGCCGGCCGTGGGCTTCTTGTGGAAGCGGAACTCCCGCATGGTCAGGCCCGGTATGGCCCCCATGAAGAACAGGCCGAGGACGATCACCAGGCCGCCCATGACCCGGGAGATGATCTCCTTGTTGCCCACCAGGACGTTGCCGAACTGGCCGAACAGGGCGCCGGTGGAGACGAAGACGGCGGTGAAGCCGAGGATGAACAGGCTCGCGCCGGCCACCATCCGGCCGCGGCGGGCCTCGGCGAGGTCGGCGCCGCTGACGCCGGTGACGTACGAGAGGTAGCCGGGGACCAGCGGCAGCACGCACGGCGAGAAGAACGAGACCAGGCCGGCGAGGACCGCGATGGGCAGGGCCAGCAGCAGGGCCCCGTTGAGGACCGTGGTGTTCACGCCGGCCGACTCGGCGGCCAGGGGCAGGAGCGGGGGGACCACGAGGTCACTGCTCCGCGAGCAGCGGGTCGATCATGGAGCGCAGGTGTTCCTCGTCGAGCGCGGCCAGCGTGCGGGCCGCGATCTTCCCCTGCTTGTCGAGGACGATCGTGGAGGGGATCGCGTTCGGGTTCAGCGTGCCCGCCGGGAAGCGGAGCATCAGCTTGCCGTCCGGGTCGTACAGGCTGGGGTAGGAGATCTGGAAGTTCTCCTCGAAGGCGGCCGCGTTCTGCTTGGTGTTGTCGCGGGTGTTGATCCCGACGAACGCCACGTCCTTGCCCGCGTCGGCGAGCTCCTTGGAGACCTTCGCGAAGTTCGGGGCCTCGGCGCGGCACGGCGGGCACCAGGAGCCCCACACGTTGAGGACGACGACCTTGCCCTTGAGGGCGGTGGTGTCGAGGGTCTTGCCGTCGACGGTCTCGCCGTCGAGCTTGGGGGCCTCGGTGCGCTCGCCCTTGGCGACGGTGGAGATGCCGCTGGGGCCCGTCACGTAGTTGCCGCCGCCGGAACCGGACGGCTTGCCGCCGTCGTCGCACGCCGACAGGGCCAGGGCGCATCCGACGGTCGCCGCCGTCAGCAGGAGGGCGCGGCCGCCGCGGGTCGAGCGGCGACGGGGGGCGCGGCCAATTCTCATGTGAAAAGTTTCGCATGAGCGATTTGCGCGATCTTCCGCGCCCCCCGTCCGGTGGGTTGATTCCCTGGTCAGGCGCCGAACGCCTTCGACTTGCCCTTCACCGGCTTCGCCCCGGCCAGCAGGTGCGCCGGGACCAGGTCCCGGGCCGGCTCGCTGTAGCCCACCGACACCAGCTTGTCGCCCTGGAACGTGAACGAGGTCAGCGAGGCCAGCGTGCACTGGCGGCGCCGCGGGTCGTGCCACAGCCGGCGCTTCTCCGCGAAGCTGCGCACGATCCAGATCGGCAGCTGGTGGCTGACCGCGACGGCCTCGTGGCCGCGGGCCGCGTCCCGCGCCGCCTCGATCGCGCTCATCATCCGGACGACCTGCTCCACGTACGGCTCGCCCCACGACGGCTTGAACGGGTTCGTCAGGTGCTTCCAGTTGCCGGGCTTGCGCAGCGCGCCGTCGCCGACGCCGAAGGTCTTGCCCTCGAAGACGTTCTCCGCCTCCAGCAGCCGGGCGTCGGTCGCCACGTCCAGGCCGTGCGTCTTGGCGACCGGCGCCGCCGTCTCCTGCGCCCGCTCCAGCGGGGAGGAGACCACGTACGTGATGTCGCGGTCCTGCAGGTGCTCGGCGACCCGGTCCGCCATGCGGCGGCCCAGCTCGGAGAGGTGGTAGCCGGCGCGGCGCCCGTACAGGACCCCGTCGGGGTTGTGCACCTCGCCGTGGCGCATCAGGTGGACGACGGTGATGTCGCTCATGCGGAACCTTCCGGGACGGCCTGCGCGGCGGCGCGGGCGGCGGCGGGCAGCGCGGCCGCGATCCGCTCGACGGCCCGCTCGTCGTGGGCGGTGGAGACGAACCACGACTCGAAGGCCGACGGCGGCAGGTACACGCCCTGCGACAGCATCGAGTGGAAGAACGCGTTGAAGCGGAATGCGTCCTGCGTCTTCGCGTCGTCGTAGTTGCGCACCGGCTTGTCGGTGAAGAAGACCGAGAACATGTTGGAGGCGGTCTGCAGGCGGTGGGCGACGCCCTCCTTGGCCAGCGCGTCCGTGAGCAGGCCCTGGATCTGCGCCGACACCGCGTCGACCTTCTCGTACGCGGCCTGGTCGAGCAGGCGCAGCTGCGCCACGCCCGCGGCGGTCGCGACGGGGTTCCCGGAGAGGGTGCCCGCCTGGTAGACCGGGCCGGCCGGGGCCAGGTGGCCCATCACGTCGGCGCGGCCGCCGAACGCCGCGGCCGGGAAGCCGCCGCCCATGACCTTGCCGAAGGTCATCAGGTCGGGCTTGACGCCGTCGACCCCGTACCAGCCGGCCCGCGAGGTGCGGAAACCGGTCATGACCTCGTCGGAGATGTACAGGGCGCCGTTCTCACGGCACAGGTCCGCGAGCCCCTGGTTGAAGCCCTCGGCGGGCGTGACCACGCCCATGTTGCCGGGCGCGGCCTCGGTGATCACGCAGGCGATCTCGCCGGGGTGCGCGGCGAAGGCCGCCCGGACCGCTTCGAGGTCGTTGTACGGGAGCACGATCGTGTCGCCGGCCTGCGCGCCGGTGACGCCGGGGGTGTCCGGCAGTGCGAAAGTCGCCAAACCGGAACCGGCGGCGGCGAGCAGCGCGTCCACGTGGCCGTGGTAGCAGCCGGCGAACTTCACGACCTTGGAGCGGCCCGTGAACCCGCGCGCCAGGCGGATCGCGGACATGGTGGCCTCCGTACCGGAGGACACCAGGCGGACCTGCTCGACGGGCTCGATACGGGCGACGATCTCCTCGGCGAGGGCGACCTCGCCCTCGCCGGGCGTGCCGAAGGAGGTACCGCGGGCGACGGCGGCCTGGATGGCCTCCACCACGGCCGGGTGGGCGTGGCCGAGAATCATCGGCCCCCACGAGCAGACCAGGTCGACGTACTCGCGGCCGTCGGCATCGGTCAGGTACGGACCGGTACCGGACACCATGAACCTGGGCGTACCGCCCACGGCGCGGAACGCGCGCACCGGAGAGTTCACGCCGCCGGGCGTCACGAGGGACGCACGGTCAAAGAGAGTCTGCGAGACTTTGGCTTCATACGGGTACGGGTAGCTCACACGAGCCATGGTCTCATCAGGCCGCGACTCACTTGCGGACGGGCGTTTCACCGCGCCGCCCGCGGGGAGGTCACTGCCATGATGATCAGGCTGCGTGGCGGGGGCCGCGGGGCCGGGGCAGGCAAGACCAGTCGGGTGGAGATATGCAACGCGGTGGTGGACCGGGCGAGGGTACGGACGGCCTCGACCCGAAGCGCGCCCGCGAGGCCCGCGAAGCCCGACGCCGGGGCAGGCACCGCCGGCGGGCCGCGGACGCGGCCGATCCGGTGCCGGAGACCGAGACGGCCGAGGATCCCGGCAGCCTGCTGCTGCCCAGGGGCCGCGGCATGGGCGTGACGTACAAGTACTTCGGCGCCCCCGACGGGGCGACGGCGGCCCGGGTGCCGGTCACGATGCGGCCGGAGGAGCTCGGCGGCGACGAGCTCGGCATGGGCGGCATGTTCACCAAGATCAAGCCGGAGACCATGGCCGCGATGGTCCTCACCGGCATCCAGGGCATACCCCTGCACAAGGTGCCCCCGCTGGAGCTGGTCGTCCTCCACCCGGACTACGCGGTGGTCAAGCTCCCGATGACGGTGGTCGACCCGCTGCGCGACATCGGCGAGGAGTCGGTCGGCGCGGCGGCGTTCATCTGGTCCACGGTCCCGGACCGCAGCGGCCCGCGGGACGCGTTCGACGTCTACCAGCTCCTGCACGAGTGGCAGGACTTCAGCCACCGCCTCCACGAGGCGGGCCACCAGCCGTACTGCCTGGTCTGGCCCTGAGCCGTTGCCCAGGGGCCCTGACCCGTGGGCCCTGACCCATGGGCCCTGACCCCTGGGCTCTTGGGCCCTGACCCTAGAGCCGTGCGCCTGCCCCTGGCCCCCGCCGCGGGGCGGGGGCTCGGCAGGTGGTCGGCGGGTGTCAGGAGGTGGTCAGGACCAGGCGGCCGCGGGTGCCCGGTTCGGCCAGTTCGGCGTGGGCCTTCGCGGCGTCGGCCAGGGGGATCGTGCGGGCCACCCGCAGGGTGAGGGCGCCCTCGTCGACCAGGGCCGACAGCTCCGCCAGGTGCGCGCCGTCGGCGGCGACCTCCTGCTCGACCACCGTGATCCCGCGCTGGGCGGCCGGGGCGGCGTGCGGGCGCAGGCCCACGTAGACACCGCCGTCGCGGACGAAGCCGAGCGCCTCCTCGCCGAGGACCGCCGCGTCGATCACCCCGTCGACCGGCTCGGTCGGGGCCCCGCCGCGCGGGACGAACGCGGTCGCGCCCAGCGACCGTACGAGCTCCTCGTCCCCCTCGCCGGCCAGGGCCGTCACCGCCAGCCCGGCCCGCGCCGCGAGCTGCACCGCGAGCCCGCCGACGATGCCCGCGGCCCCGGTGACCAGCACCGAGGAGCCCGGCGCCAGGTCCAGCAGCCGCACCGCCCGCCCGGCGGTGAGCCCGCTCAGCGGGAGCGCCGCGGCAGCCGCGGTGTCCGCGGTGGCCGGGGCGGGGGCCAGGGCCGAGGCGTCGAGGACCGCGTACTCGGCGTGCGTGCCGAGCGGCTTGACCGGTCCGTAGTGCAGGCCGATCACCTGCCGGCCCACCGACCAGCCGGTGACCCCTTCGCCGAGCTCGTCGATCTCGCCGGCCACGTCCCAGCCGAGGCCGAGCCGCTGCCCGGCGCCGCCGAAGACGCCCACGCGGACCGCGCCGTCCACCGGGTTGACCCCGGCGGCCCGGACCCGGACCCGGACCTGGCCGGCCCCGGGGCGCGGCACCGGCACCTCGACGATGCGCACCTGCTCGGGACCGCCGAACCCGTCGACGACGACCGCCTGCATGGTGCTGTTCGTGATGTTCTCGCTCATGGTCCGTCTCCCGTTTCGTTCGCTCGCTCGTTCGCTCGTTCCTTGTGAGCACTAACTTAGGGAGAGGTACTCTCTTTCCGTAAGTACGCACTTCGGAGTGCGTACCCGACCCGGAAGTGGGTACCCATGGCCACGCTCAGCGCCGCCGCCCGCCGCGACGAGGCGCGCTACGCCTACGACGCCTTCCTCAAGGAATGCCCCACCAGCCAGCTCCTGGCCCGCATCAGCGACAAGTGGGTCGGCCTGATCGTCAGCGCACTGGGCAAGGCCGAGGGCGGCTCCATGCGCTACAGCGACCTCGGCCGCAAGATCCCCGGCGTCAGCCAGAAGATGCTCACCCAGACCCTGCGCTCCCTCGAACGCGACGGCCTGGTCACCCGCACCGTCACCCCGACCGTCCCCGTCCGCGTCGACTACCGCCTCACCGAGCTCGGCGCGGGCCTCGGCGCCCTGCTGTACTCGGTCAAGCTGTGGGCCGAGGACCACTTCGACGAGGTCAGCGCCCACCGCGCCGCCTACGACGAGGCCGCCGGGACCGCGTAATTCCCCCGCACCGGCCCGCCCCGCAATGGCATGCTGGCAGCGTGAACGGACCCGGCATTCACCTCACCCTCGCCCCCGCACTGCGCCTCTTCGCCCCGCCCAGCAGGCGGGCCGAGCGCGTACCGACCGCGATCGACGGCGCGTCCAGCCTCGGCCACGTCGTCGAATCGGCCGGGGTCCCGCTCACCGAGGTCGGCCGGCTCCTGGTCGACGGCCGCGAGGTGCCCGTCTCCTACGTGCCGCGCGCCGGACAGTCCGTCGAGGTGTACGGAGTCGAGCGCCCGCAGCGCGTCGACGGCGCACCGCTGCGCTTCCTGCTCGACGTCCACCTCGGCACCCTCGCCCGCCGCCTGCGCCTGCTCGGCGTGGACGCCGCGTACGAGAACGAGGACATCGGCGACCCCGCCCTCGCCACCCGCTCCGCCGACGAGCAGCGCGTCCTGCTCTCCCGCGACCGCGGACTGCTGCGCCGCCGGGAGATCTTTGCCGGCGCCTACGTCTACAGCGACAACCCCGACGAGCAACTGCGCGACGTCCTGGGCCGCTTCGCACCCGCCCTCGCCCCGTGGACCCGCTGCACCGCCTGCAACGGGGCCCTGCGCGACGCCGACAAGGAAAGCGTCGGCGACCGCCTGGAGCGCGGGACGCACCGCTCGTACGACGTGTTCGCGCAGTGCACGGCGTGCGAGCGGGTCTACTGGCGCGGCGCCCACCACGCCCGCCTGCAGCGCATCGTCAGCGAGGCGGTCGAGGAGTTCGGGGCGGTGGGCAGGCACTGAGCCGGGCCGCGACCCTGTCCGAGCGTCAGAAGGCGTAGCTGTCCCCGGTGTCCAGCGCCAGCACCGCGTGCTGGTTGTTGGACAGGTTCCGGTCGGACGCCCCGCCGTTCCACCAGGTGTCGATCCGGACCACCACCTCCGGGACCGGCTCCTTCAGCGCCAGCAGCAGCCCGATGTGCCGGCCGTACCCGTGCATCGGCAGCGGCCCGGTCTCGCACACCACCTCGCGGGAGCCCGCCCGCACACAGCCCGCGGAGAGCTCCTGCCGGTCCGCCAGCTCGGCCGACAGCCGCACCCGCAGCGTCGCATCGGGCAGCGCGGCCGGCCCGTCGTTCTGCGGCACCAGCCACACGCGCAGCTGCCCCCGCTCCAGGGACACCCGCCCGTGGTAGCCCACATCGGCCTCGTCGGGACCGGGCGCGGCCTCCGGCGCGGGCTCCTGCGCGGCCTCCTGCCCGACCTCTTGCTCGTATCCCTGCGCGGGCGGCTCCTGCGCAAGGGCCGGCCGGCCCTGGACCCCGGCGGCGCCCCCCAGCACCAGCAGGCCCGCCACCACCACACTCCGTACGGCGCAACGGCGCACCGCCACCACCTCCTCCTTCACGCGCGGACGCTAACCGCACCGGCCCCCGACCGGTCGGACCATCACACGAACGAGGGCGCGCCCTCCCCCAACCGGCCCCTGCGTACGCTTCGCGCCATGCTGATCGCCCGCTCCGCCGCCCTGTTCGCCCTCGCCGCCGTCCTGGAGATCGGCGGCGCCTGGCTCGTCTGGCAGGGCCTGCGCGAACACCGCGGCTGGGCCTGGATCGGCGCCGGCGTGATCGCCCTCGGCCTGTACGGCTTCGTGGCCACGCTCCAGCCGCAGGGCGACTTCGCCCGCGTCCTGGCCGCCTACGGCGGTGTCTTCGTCGCCGGCTCCCTGCTCTGGGGCGTCGTCGCCGACGGCTACCGCCCCGACCGCTGGGACATCGCCGGCGCCCTCGTCTGCCTCGCCGGAATGGCCGTGATCATGTACGCGCCGCGCGGCGGCTGACCCCCGCCTATGCTGGCCGGTACCCGCCCGTACGAACACACGCACGCACGCACACCCACGCAGCGCGCACGACCGCACGAGGAGCCCCCACCATGAGCACGGCCACCCGGACCGCAGTCGTCACCGGCGCGAGCAGCGGCATCGGCGCCGCCACCGCCCGGCAGCTCGCGGAGGCCGGCTACCACGTCGTCCTCACCGCCCGCCGCAAGGACCGCATCGAGGCCCTCGCCGCCGAGCTCACCGCCGCCGGGCACTCCGCCGCCGCACACGCCCTCGACGTCACCGACCGGGCCGCCGTCGACGCCCTCGCGGCCTCCCTCGACCGCTGCGACGTCCTGGTCAACAACGCGGGCGGCGCGATCGGCGCCGAGCCGGTCGCCACCGGCGACCCCGCCGACTGGCGCACGATGTACGAGGTCAACGTCATCGGCACCCTCAACGTCACCCAGGCCCTGCTGCCCGCCCTGACCGCCTCCGGCGACGGCACCGTCGTCGTCCTCTCCTCCACCGCCGGACACGCCACGTACGAGGGCGGCGCCGGCTACGTCGCCGCCAAGAACGGCGCCCGCGTCCTGGCCGAGACCCTCCGCCTGGAGATCGTCGGCCAGCCCGTCCGCGTCATCGAGATCGCCCCCGGCATGGTCAAGACCGAGGAGTTCGCCACCACCCGCTTCCGCGGCGACACCGACAAGGCCGCCAAGGTGTACGCGGGCGTCGCCGAACCCCTGACCGCCGACGACGTGGCCGACACCATCACCTGGGCCGTCACTCGGCCCAGCCACGTCAACATCGACCTCCTCGTGGTCCGCCCCCGCGCCCAGGCCTCCAACACCAAGGTCCACCGCGAGCTGTGAACCGCCACCGCCGCTGCCGCGGCTAGGCGACGATCCCGGCCGCCTTCAGGTGCGGCATGAGGGCCGCGGGCTTCAGGCCCGCGGCCCTCGCCGCGTCCAGGGCCCGCTGCAGGTCCGCGCCCAGCGTCGGCGTGAAGTGCAGCAGCACGATGTCACCGGACTTCAGCTGCGGCGTCGGCGGGGTCCGCTCCCAGGTGGTGAAGTCGTACGTCCACGTGACCAGCGCCTTCACCCCGCACGCCTTCGCCGCCAGCCGCACGTCGTCGTCGACCGCCCCGTACGGCGGCCGCAGCAGCTTCGGCTCCCGCCCGAACGCGGCCGCGAGCTGCTCCCCCGCCCCGCAGACCTCGGCGTCCTTCCCGGCGGCGTCGAGGGTGGTGAGGTCCGGGTGGTTGACCGTGTGGTTCTCGACGGTGGCCCGCCCCTCGTCGACGAGCCGGGTGAAGTACCCGGTGTCGTACGAGGTCGCGCCGGGCAGCAGGAACAGCGACACGGGGATCCGCCGCTCGACGAGGGTCTGCGCGGCGCCCGGGTCGTGCACCCACCCGTCGTCGACGGTGATGAAGACGACCTTCTCCTGCGTCGGCACGTGCGACACGACGACGGGCAAACCCACCCCGGCCTGAGCGGACCCGGCGGCCCCGAGAGCGAGCGACAACGACGCAATGGCGGCAAGCGACACACGAGTTCTCCCCATGCCGCCACCTTGGTCTAGACCATCCCCTGCCGTCAATCCCCCGGCCCGAGACCCGCGACCCAACTTGGGCTTCCCCGGGGGAAGTTGTGACGCGAGGCCAGTCGGTGGCGCGCGGGTTGCGCCCGTACGGGTGATGTCGAGCAGTTTGCCCACGGGCGGGGCTACGCTCCAGAACCATGAGCCGCGAAAAGGAGGAAGCCATGGCCGTGACACAGCACGAGACGACGATCGCGGAGGCCGCCGATCGTCTCTCCAAGGAGCTTCCCGGGCACCGAGTGGAGATCCTCCAGGGAAGGCTCACTGTGACACCACCCGCCGACGGGTCGCACGCCCTCACGTTGAGCTGGCTCACCGAGAGGTTCTACGAGGCCGGGGCCAGGAAGGCCGGACTGCGCTACCTCCAGGGCATCGGCATCTGGCTGCCGACCGGTCCCTCGGACTTCGCCATCCCGGATTTCGCACTCGTCAACGCGGACTTCCGCGACTACAAGGGCCGGATGAACTGCTACTCGCCCGACGTCTTCCAGGTGATCGTGGAGGTCACCTCGTCGAACTGGGCGGACGACGTCCACATCAAGGTCGACGCCTACGCCCAGGCCGGCGTGCCCGTGTACATCATCGCCGACCGCCATCACGACGAGGTCATCTACTGCTGCGCCCCCCGCAACGGCACGTACAGCCTGCGCAGGACGTACAAGCGCGGCACGTCCGTCCCCGTTCCCGAGCACCTCGGAGTCGCCGTGGAGCTGCCGGTGGACCTCCTCCTGGACGGCGAGGAGAACTGACACCACGCGGAGGAGCTCCGGACCGAATCCGGTCCGGAGCTCCTCCACTCCCCCGAAATCCGCGCGCCGGGCCTCAGCCCTTCACGCAGATGACCTGCTTGAGCTTGGCCACGACCTGGACCAGGTCGGTCTGCTGGTCGATGACCTGCTCGATGGACTTGTACGCACCCGGGATCTCGTCGACCACGCCCGAGTCCTTGCGGCACTCCACGCCCCTGGTCTGCTCCGCCAGGTCCCGCGCCGAGAACCGCTTCTTCGCCGCCGTGCGGCTCATCTTCCGGCCCGCTCCGTGCGAGGCGGAGTTGAAGGACTTCTCGTTCCCGAGGCCCTTCACGATGTACGAACCCGTGCCCATCGAGCCCGGGATGATCCCGTACTCCCCGCTGCCGGCGCGGATCGCGCCCTTGCGGGTGACCAGCAGGTCCATGCCCTCGTAGCGCTCCTCGGCCACGTAGTTGTGGTGGCAGTTGATCTCCTGCGCGAAGGAGACCTTCGCCTTGCGGAACTCCCGCCGGACGACCTCCTTGAACAGGCTCATCATCACCGCGCGGTTGTACTTGGCGTACTCCTGCGCCCAGAAGAGGTCGTTGCGGTACGCCTCCATCTCGGGCGTCGCCGCGAGGAAGACTGCGAGGTCCCGGTCGACCAGGCCCTGGTTGTGGGAGAGCCCCCGGGCCACGCCGATGTGGTGCGAGGCGAGCTCGTTGCCGATGCCCCGGGATCCCGAGTGCAGCATCAACCAGACCGAACCCGACTCGTCGAGACAGAATTCGATGAAGTGGTTGCCGGATCCGAGCGTTCCGAGCTGCTTCGTGGCACGTTCGTGTCGAAATTTGACCGCATCCGCGAGGTAGTCGAACCGCTGCCACAGGTCCCCGTACCCCGTCGGCCCGAACCCGTACAGCCGCCCCGGATCCACCGCCTCCCGGTGCATCCCCATGCCCACCGGAATCGCCTGCTCGATGCGGGAGCGGAGCTTCGACAGGTCGCCGGGGAGGTCGTTGGCGGTGAGGGAGGTCTTCACCGCCGACATGCCGCAGCCGATGTCGACGCCGACCGCCGCCGGGCAGATCGCGTCCTTCATCGCGATCACCGAGCCGACGGTGGCGCCCTTGCCGTAGTGGACGTCCGGCATCACGGCCAGGCCCTTGATCCACGGGAGGGTCGCGGTGTTGCGGAGCTGCTGCATCGCCTGCTCCTCCACCGACGCCGGATCGGCCCACATCCGGATCGGGACCTGCGCCCCCGGTACCTCTACGTACGACATACGGTCTTAATCCCCCGAAACCCACAGAAAACTCAGAATAGGCAAAAACCCTCGCTCACAGTCCCAAACCAGACAGGGAACCGGCGCCGGCACCAACGTGTGCGATAGACATTGTGTCCAGCCGCGTCCAAAGCGCGGCAACGCATTTTCCTGACCGCCGGACCCCGGCAGGTCGAAGGGAGCCAGTGGACGTGCAGCGCAAGGCGGCGGTACGGCGAGCCCTGCCGGGCATCGCGATGCTCACCGCGCTCGTGGCCGGCGTGGCCGGCCTGACCGGGTGCACCAGCGGGAACGACGGCGGGAGCAAGACCGACTCCAAGGCCGGCGACAGCTCCCCCGCGCCCGCCCCGGCCGGGAAGTACCGCAGCCTGCCCGCGCCCTGCAAGGCCACCGAGGCCAAGCGCCTGAAGGCCATGCTCCCGGCCGCGGCCGGCCTCACCGACGAGCAGCGCACGCAGCTGTACGCGGGCGCGGCGGACACCTCGTACGACGCCGACCGGCACGTGGGCTGCCGCTGGACCGCGCAGACCCCCGAGGAGACGCGGCTGCTGTCGGTCGGCTTCGAGCGGGTGGTGTCGTACGACCGGGCGGCCATGAGCGACGACGACAAGGCCCGCCAGGTCTACGTCCGCCGGCTGACCGATGCGCACCTGCCGTTCCCCGGCCCCACCGCGAGCCCGACCCCGACCCCCGCCCCGGGCGGCGGCACCCCGGCGGCGACCCCGCCTGCGGGCGGCGCCCCGGCCGCGACCCCGCCCGCCACCGGAGCCGCCACCCCGCCGGCCGCCCCGCCCGCCGCCGGCACCGGCAGCCCCGCGCCCACGCCCGAGCTGGGCTCGCGCGTCCTCGAGGGGCTCGGCAGCGAGGCGTACCTCGAGGACAAGCTGAGCCCGGCCGGCGCCAGCGCCGCGCAGGCGCGGACGGTCAGGGTGGTGTTCCGCACGTCGAACGTCATCGTCACCGTCGAGTACAGCGTGCAGCCCTCGCTGCCCGGCACCGTCCCGCCCGCCACCGAAACCCAGGAGAAGGTGCGGCAGTTGGCGCAGGCTCTCGTCGAGCGGTTCAACGACTGACGGCGGGGCCCGCACGGGCCCCGCCGTGACGGCGCGCACAGCAGGCGCGCGCCGGGTCGGGCTACCGTTGCACGGGTCCCGCAACCGAACAGCGTCCGCACCGCGTCCGTCCACTGAACGCGCCCCACAACGTACTGACTGAAGGAACCATGCACCGATCAGCCTCGCGCCTCACCCGTGTGCTCGCCTGCGCCGCCGTCGTACCGGTGATATTCGCCGCCGCCGGATGCTCGTCCGACTCGGACAAGGGCAAGGGCTCGGGCTCCGACGGCAGCAAGAAGGCCGGCGCGTCGGCGTCCGCCAAGCCGAACGGGAAGTCGGCGGCGCCGCTGGAGAAGGCGGCCTACGCGACGCTCCCCGACCCGTGCAAGTCGCTCCAGGCCAAGACCATCGAGACGATCGTCCCGGAGGCCAAGGAGAAGAACGGCACGGCGACGAAGTCGAACGACCTGAACAGCCGGGCCAGCTGCTCCTGGAACGGCCTGGACGAGGACGGCCTGAAGGGCTCGCAGTACCGCTGGCTGTCGGTCTCGCTGGTCCGCTACGACTCGCACGCCTCGCTCGGCAGCGCGAACAAGCGCGCCGAGGACCAGTACAACAAGCAGATCGAGCAGGCGAAGGCCACCGAGGGTGCACAGAACGTGAAGCCCGAGGCGGCCGGCGGCATCGGCGACGCGGGCACCTCGATCGTCTACAGCGTGAAGAAGGACGTGGACTTCTTCAACACGACGGTCGTCGCGCGCACCCAGAACGTGGTCGTCACGCTCGACTACAACGGGGCCGCCTACGAGGGCGCGGGCGCTCCTGACCAGGCCAAGCTGCTCGAGGCCGCGATCTCCGCGGCGAAGGAGGTCGTCGGCTCGGTCGACGCCGCCAACCAGCAGCAGAAGCAGCCCGAGGCGTCGGCCTCCCCCTCCCAGCAGTAGGACGCGGCGCAACCGAGGGGCTTACTGGAGGCTGACATTCAGTCACCCGTACAGTCACCCGTACGCTGTGCCTGCCGTAGCTCGACAAGGGGAGGGGATCGCGGGTGGCCGCGATGCAGCTGACTCGTACGCACCGGATACTCATCGGCGTCGTGGTCGCGGGTGCCGTCGTCATCGCGGGCATCGGCTTCGCGGGCTCGTACGCCGCCGTGCGCGCGCTGGCCGAGAAGAAGGGCTTCGGCACCTTCTCGCTGGTGTTCCCGATCGGCATCGACGCCGGCATCTGTGTGCTGCTGGCACTGGACCTGCTGCTGACGTGGATCCGGATCCCGTTCCCGCTGCTGCGGCAGACGGCGTGGCTGCTGACCGCGGCGACGATCGCGTTCAACGGCGCGGCCGCCTGGCCGGACCCGCTGGGCGTCGGCATGCACGCCGTGATCCCGGTCCTGTTCGTGGTCGCGGTGGAGGCGGCGCGGCACGCGGTGGGCCGGATCGCGGACATCACCGCGGACCGGCACATGGAGGGCGTGCGGATCACGCGCTGGCTGCTGTCGCCGGTACCCACGTTCAAGCTGTGGCGCCGGATGAAGCTGTGGGAGCTGCGCTCGTACGAGCAGGCCGTCGGCATGGAGCAGGACCGGCTGATCTACCAGGCGCGGCTCCAGGCCCGGTACGGGCGGGCGTGGCGGCGCAAGGCCCCGGTGGAGGCGCTGATGCCGCTGCGGCTGGCCCGGATCGGCGTCCCGCTGTCACAGACGGCCCCGGAGGGGCTGGCGGCGGCGGGCATCGAGCCGGCACTGCTGCCGCCGGGTGAAGCGGGGACGGCGGCCCCGGCCGCGGTCTCGGCTTCGGCTTCGGCTCCTCAGGCGCTGGTCCAGGCGCAGGCCCAGGCCCAGGCCCAGGCGCTGGCCCAGGCGCAGGCGCAGGTGGCGGCCCTGACCCCGGAGCAGGCCAAGGCGCTGGGTCTCACCCCGGAGCAGGCCGCCGCCCAGGCGCAGGCGCTCGGCCGTGCGCAGGCGCTGGCTGCGGCGGGCGGGGTGCCCGGCATGCCGCTCCCGGGGCCGGGCCAGCACCCCGCGCCGGCGTTCGCTGTGGACCCGACCGCCATGCCGGCGGCGCACAACAGTGCCTGGTTCGCCGCGCCGCTGGCCCCGCAGGCCGCGTACGAGGGCGGCTACAACCCGCAGTACGTCGAGGGTCTGGAGCCGACCCCGGTGATGCCGCCGTCGGGCCCGGAGCTGCCGGAGGAGGCGGCGGCGGTGGTACCGGCTCAGGCGCAGGTGCCCCGTCCGTCCCAGATCCTGGAGGCGCAGGGGGCCGAGGACGCGGCCGAGGGCCCGGCGGAGCCGGAGGCCGTGGACGAGGTGAAGTTCGCGGAGGCCGCGTACGAGGTCTTCCGGGCGTACATCGACGAGTACGGCGGCTTCCCGAACCCGGAGCAGCTGGACATACACCTCTCCGACCGCCTCGGGATCGTGCACCCGCGCAGCGCGTCGACGCTGCGGCGGCTGATGCCGGACCTGAAGCAGCGCTACCAGCGCGACCTGGAGAACGAGCACATCGCCTAACGCGGCACGCGACCCGAAGTGCACGGCACGCGGCACGCGGCACGCACAGCATGCGGAAGGGCCCGCACCCCAGGGGTGCGGGCCCTTTCACATGGCCGGAGCCGCTCAGGCTGCGGCAGTTCAGGCGGCCAGCAGCTTGCGCACCCGGTCCGCCCCGACCGCCAGCAGCAGCGTGGGCAGGCGCGGGCCGGTCTCCCGGGTGACGAGGAGGCGGTACAGCAGCGCGAAGAAGGAGCGCTGGGCGACCTTCAGCTCGGGCGTCGGCTTGGCGTCGGGCTCCAGGCCGGCCATCACCTTCGGCACGCCGTACACGAGGGTGGTGAGCCCGTCCAGCGACCAGTGCGAGTCCAGGCCCTCCAGGAGCAGCTCCAGGGAGCGGCGGCCCTCGTCGTCCAGGGAGGCGAGCAGCTCGGTGTCGGGCTCCTCGCGGACCAGGGTGCGCTGGTCGGCCGGGACCTGGGTGGTGATCCAGTTCTCGGCGCGGTCCAGGCGCGGGCGCACCTCGTCGAGGGAGGTGAGCGGCTGGGTCGGGTCCAGGTCGGTCAGGATGCGCAGGGTCTGCTCGTCGTGGCCGGCGGTGATGTCGACGACCGAGGCGAGGGTGCGGTACGGCAGGGGGCGCGGGGTGCGCGGCAGCTCGTGCGAGGCGACGCGGACGGCGCGGGAGTGCGCGGCGGCGTCGGCGGGGAGCACGGAGCCGTCGGCGACCTTGGCCTCCAGCTTGTCCCACTCGTCGTAGAGCCGCTGGATCTCCTGGTCGAAGGCGATCTTGAAGCTCTGGTTGGGCTTGCGGCGGGCGTACAGCCAGCGCAGGAGCTGCGGCTCCATGATCTTCAGCGCGTCGCCCGGGGTGGGGACGCCGCCCTTGCTGGAGGACATCTTGGCCATGCCGCTGATGCCGACGAAGGCGTACATGGGGCCGATCGGCTGCTCGGCGCCGAAGAGGTGCACGATCTGCCCGCCGACCTGGAAGGAGGAGCCCGGCGAGGAGTGGTCGACGCCGGAGGGCTCGAAGATCACGCCCTCGTAGGCCCAGCGCATCGGCCAGTCGACCTTCCAGACCAGCTTGCCGCGGTTGAACTCCGACAGCTTGACGGTCTCGGTGAACTCGTCCTCGGTGCAGACGTAGGTCATCTCGGTCGTCTCGGCGTCGTACGAGGTGACCTTGGTGAAGTCCTTGTTGCACTCCCCGCAGTACGGCTTGTACGGGAAGTACTCCGAGCCCTCGGCGCTGCCGTCGTCCTCGCTCGCCGCGCCGGAGCCCTCGGCGGCCTCCAGCTCGGCCTCGTCGACCGGCTTCTGGCCCTGCTTCTTCGCGGCCTTCGGCTTGGTGCGGTACTGGGCGAGGACGGCGTCGATGTCGGCGCGGTGCTTCATCGCGTGCAGGATCTGCTCGCGGTAGGCGCCGGCGAGGTACTGCTCGGTCTGGCTGATGGGGTCGTACTCGACACCCAGCTCGGCCAGTGCCTCGACCATGGCGGCCTTGAAGTGCTCGGCCCAGTTCGGGTACTCGGAGCCCTCGGGGGCGGGCACGGCGGTCAGCGGGCGGCCGATGTGCTGGGCGTGGGACTCCTCGGTGACGCCCGGGATGCCCTTGGGGACCTTACGGTAGCGGTCGTAGTCGTCCCACGAGATCACGTGCCGGACCTCGAAGCCGCGGCGGCGGATCTCGTCGGCGACCAGGTGCGGGGTCATGACCTCGCGGAGGTTGCCCAGGTGGATGGGGCCGGAGGGGGAGAGTCCGGACGCGACGACGACGGCTTTGCCCGGGGCTCGGCGCTCCGCCTCGGCGATGACCTCGTCCGCGAAACGGGAGACCCAGTCGGTCTCGGTGCTGCTCTGGGCGCTCTGAGCCACGACACGTCCTTCTATCTCGAATGCTGCCTTCAGCCATTCTCCCAGACGGAAGCGGGCGCTCCGGGGTTGCCCGCGGACCCCTGCGATCTGGGGAGTTATCCCGGGAAATGAGACGCGCCCGCGTGGGATACTCGGCACTTGTCGGAACAACCAAGTGCACCTGGGTGACGCGGCGCGACGCGGGCCCGGGGCACGACCTCACAGGAACGGCAGCTCATGGCCTCGGTCCCTTCCCTCGCTTCTTCGGTCCATCAGCGCGTCGCGGACGCCCTCGCCTCGGCCCTGCCGGAGGCCGGTGCCGCCGACCCGCTGCTGCGACGAAGCGACCGGGCCGACTTCCAGGCCAACGGCATCCTGGCGCTCGCGAAGAAGGCCAAGGCCAACCCGCGCGAGCTGGCCACGACTGTCGTCGGCGGCCTGGACAAGGGCGGGGTGATCGAGGAGATCGAGGTCTCCGGCCCCGGCTTCCTCAACATCACCGTCTCCGACCGGGCGATCATCGAGACCCTGGCGGCGCGGGCCGGCGACGACCGCCTCGGCGTCCCGGTCTCGCCGACGGCCGGTACGACGGTGATCGACTACGCGCAGCCGAACGTGGCGAAGGAGATGCACGTCGGCCACCTGCGGTCGGCGGTCATCGGAGCGGCGATGGTCGAGATCCTGGAGTTCACCGGTGAGACGGTCGTGCGCCGCCACCACATCGGCGACTGGGGCACCCAGTTCGGCATGCTCATCCAGTACCTGATCGAGCACCCGCACGAGCTGGACCACAAGGCCGGCGCGGATGCCGCGGCGGACGTGCAGGCCTCGGGCGAGGAGGCGATGTCCAACCTCAACCGCCTGTACAAGGCCTCGCGGGCGCTGTTCGACGCCGACGAGGAGTTCAAGACGCGGGCGCGGGCCCGGGTCGTGGACCTCCAGGCCGGCGACGAGGAGACGCTGGCGCTGTGGCAGCGGTTCGTGGACGAGTCGAAGATCTACTTCTACTCGGTCTTCAACAAGCTGGACATGGACATCCAGGACCAGGACGTGGTCGGCGAGTCCGGCTACAACGACATGCTGGTCGAGACGTGCCGGCTGCTGGAGGAGTCGGGCGTGGCCGTCCGCTCCAACGGCGCGCTGTGCGTGTTCTTCGACGAGTACAAGGGCCCGGACGGCAACCCGACCCCGCTGATCGTCCAGAAGTCCGACGGCGGCTTCGGCTACGCCGCGACCGACCTGTCGGCGATCCGCGACCGCGTCGGCAACCTGAAGGCCGACACGCTGATCTACGTGGTCGACGCCCGGCAGTCGCTGCACTTCAAGATGGTCTTCGAGACGGCCCGCCGCGCCGGCTGGCTGAACGAGGACACCAAGGCCGTACAGCTGGCCTTCGGCACGGTCCTCGGCAAGGACGGCAAGCCGTTCAAGACCCGCGAGGGCGAGACGGTGCGGCTGGTGGACCTGCTGGACGAGGCGATCGACCGCGCCGCGGCCGTGGTCCGGGAGAAGGCGCAGGACCTGACGGAGGCCGAGATCGCCGAGCGGGCCGTCCAGGTCGGCATCGGTGCGGTGAAGTACGCGGACCTGTCCACGTCGGCCTCGCGCGACTACAAGTTCGACCTGGACCAGATGGTCTCGCTGACCGGCGACACGTCCGTGTACCTCCAGTACGCGTACGCCCGTATCCAGTCCATCCTGCGCAAGGCCGGGGACGCGAAGCCCGCTGCCCACCCGGAGCTGCCGCTCGCGCAGGCCGAGCGGGCGCTCGGCCTGCACCTGGACGGCTTCGGCGAGCTGCTCGCCGAGGCGGCCGCGGAGTACGCGCCGCACAAGCTGGCCGCGTACCTGTACCAGCTGGCTTCGCTGTACACGACGTTCTACTCGGAGTGCCCGGTCCTGAAGGCCGAGACCCCGGACCAGGTCGAGAACCGCCTGTTCCTGTGCGACCTGACCGCCCGCACCCTGACCAAGGGCATGTCCCTGCTCGGCATCCGCACCCCCGAGCGCCTCTGACGCTCCACCGGCTCCACCCGACGGCCCCCGGCGCACCCGCCCCGGGGGCCGTCGCACGCCGCCTGGCGGCGGCAGATCGCCGACGCCTACGACATCGGCCCCGTTCCGGCATTCATGGCCCGCTGGTGGGGCGAGTACGCCCTCGCCCGGTACCCCGAGCTCCACCGGCACGTCGCCGATCTCGAAGCACGGGCCGCCGAAACCGCGGACGCCGACACGGCCCGCAAGCTCCTCGCCGAGGCATCCCGCATCCACCACGAACTGCGCAGCCCAGGACCAGCGCTGCTCCGCCCCTCCGACTACGTTCGGTGTCATGTCTCCCGGTGATCGAGCCGGCGTCGCCCTGGACCCCGCGCTGCGAGTGCGCCTGAAAGCCCAGGCCGACGCGGTGGGCCTCAGCCTGTCCGCGTACGTCACTGCCGCCGTCTTGCGGCAGATGGACGAGGACCTCACGGCGACCAAGGCCTCGCCGCTCCCCTCCACCGCCGAGGCGCGCTGCGCTGACCGCGCCCGCAGCGGTGTGACGCGGGACACACCGAACGTTTTGGCGGGTCGGGTCCTCTTCGGGGTGTTGTCCGTACGTCGCACACGACACGAGGGGGCTCCCATGACGGCCATACCGACGGCCCGGCCGGCCGCGTTCCGCTTCCGCTCCACCGCACCCCTGGGCACCACCGCCCGCCGCCGCGCCGCCGCCGCACTGGCCGGGCTGCTGGCCGCGGACGGGCTCGTGCACCTCTACTGGGCGACCGGCGCGACCTGGCCCGCCGCCGACGAGCGGGCCCTGTCGCTGGCCGTCCTCGGCATGGACGTGTCCTTCGCCCCGCCCGTCGTCCTCCCCCTCGCCGCGCTCACCCTGACGGGGGCCGCCGCCGTCCTCGCGCACGGGTACGGCCGCGGCGGCCGGCTCACCCGCCTGGTGACCGGCGCGGTCGCTGCGGGCCTGGCCGTACGGGGCCTCGCCGGCCTGGGGTGGGCGGCCCGGCTCCTCGACAGCCCGCCCGGCCCCTTCCACACCCTGAACCTGCTCCTCTACACCCCCGCCTGCCTCGGCTTCGGCTGGGCCGCCGCCCGCCTCGCGAGAGCGCGGTGAGCGCCCTGACCCCGGCCGACCGCGACCGCGGAGTCGCCCTCGCCCGCGCCGCCCGCGCCGGGAACACCCTCGCGCTGCACGACCTGCTCGACCACCTCGGCCCGTACATCGCCCGCATCTGCACGCCGATCGCCCTCGCGGACGGCCCGGACGCGACGCAGGAGGCGCTGCTCGCGGTGTTCACGTCGCTGCGGGGCCTGCGCGACCCGGAGACCCTGTACGGGTGGGTGCGCGCGATCGCCGTACGGGAGGCGGTGCGCACCGCCCGGCGCGCCGCCCGCGCCCGCCCGGCCGAGCTGGCCGACCTGCCCGGGCCGGGGTCCGGCGACCCCCATCTCGCCGCCGACATCGACGACGTCCTGGCCCGGCTCACGCCCGGGCAGCGGGCCGTCCTGGTGCTGCGGGACATCGAGGGCCTGGACGAGGAGTCCGCGGCAGCCCTCCTCGGCGTCCCGGCCGGCACCGCCAAGTCCCGGCTGCACCGGGCCCGTACGAGCTTCCGGAAGGCGTGGTTCTCATGACGTACACGGCTGGCGCGGCGAGCCGCGCGAACCCGGTGGACCCGGGCCTGGACCCGGTGGCGCGGATTCGGATCATGGCTGCGGGGGTCCGTGGGGCCCGGGTGGTCGAACAGGTCGTTCCGGCTCCGGTGGAGGCCGTCTGGGCGGTGATGTCCGACCTGGAGGGCGAGTTCGGGCGGTTCCAGCCGGACATGCGCAGCCTGCGCGTTCTGCGGGTGGCCGGCGACCGGGTGGAGGCCCTGGCCCGCAGCAAGTACGGCTTCCGCGCCCGCCTGCGCGGGGTGGTCCGGCCGGGGTGGTGCTGGCTGCAGAGCCGCTTCCTGATCATCGGCATGGCGGCGTCCCCGACCCCGGACGGCGGCACCCGCGTGGCCCTGACCGGCGGCGTCCGCGTCCCGGGCCGCGCAGCCATCGTCCCGGTGGGCACGGCGCGCGAACTGGCGTCCGCGATGGAACGGCTGCGGGAGCGGGTGGCGGCGGCCGAGTGCGGGCGCTCGTGAGGGGCCCGGAGGCCCCTCACGGTGTCCGCCCTCTCTGGGTCGCTTCGCGTCAGCCGGTCAGCGGGTAGGAGTGCCGGCCGGTCGCCTCGTCGATCTCGCCGTGGGCCTTCTGCAACATCTGGGACGCGAGATCCATCAGCGCACGCGCGCCGGCGATCTCTTCTCCGACCCTCAGCTGCTCGGGATCGGAGGGGTGGCGCATGGCGTAGCCGCGCGCTCTCATCTCGGAGCCGTCACCGAGCCTGACCATGGCCGCCGCAGTGGTGCGGTGGCCGTCCTCGGTGAACTCGAGCTCCACATGCCACCCGACCAGTGTGGACATGCTGCATCACCTCCAGGGGTCCGTCACCCTGGTTCCAGGGTGCGCCCGGGGCGGGGGGAGCGCGAGCGGGGCGGGGGCGCTACTGCTGGTCGGGGGCGCTACTGCTGGTCGGGGGCCGAGGGGCGGGGTCACGGTCGACCGGGGTCGGGGAGTGTCCGGGGGCGTCCCGGCCGCCCATTGTCCTTTCGGTGCGGGCCGGCGCGTCAAGGGCGCTCCCTGCGGTCGCGTCGCTTCGCGATGGCCTTCGGCCACCCTTGACCCGCCGTCCCGCCCCGAAATGCCAAAGAGCTGCCGGGAAGCCCCCGAAGGATGGCCAGGGGGTCATGTCCAGCCTCCACCCTCGTCAGAGCGGGCAGTCGGGGTCCCGATGTGCAGAATCTTTCCTCCCAGCATCACCACCTTCGTCGGATGCCGGGCACGCGGGAAGCCGAGCCCCCGGGACCCGAAACAGCCCCTTTCCGGAGCCGAGGGGCTCCAACCTGCACCGGACATCACCGAAACGGCTGCCAGGAGCGGGGAGCGCCCCAAATCGCTACGCGCTCCTCTTTTCTCAGCGTCCGACCGCCGTCCGTGGCTGGTAGCGCACCGGATCGCTACACAGTTCCGCACGTCTCAGCGTCCGACGGCCGTCTGGGGCTGATGGAGTGCATTGCCGGGCAATGGTCGGGAGCGGAAAATGTAGCCGAGTGGTATGCCTCAGGAAGGAGCTTCCGATGGCATGGCGAATCGAGGGGACGTATTTCGAGAACTGCAGTTGCAACATGGTGTGCCCCTGCGCAACCTCCGGCTTCTCGGCTCCTGCGGACTACGAGCGCTGTCAGGTGGTCCTGGCCTTCCACATCGCTTCCGGTCAGGTCGATGACGTCGACGTGAGCGGCCTGACGGTCGCCGTGGTGGCCGACACCCCGCCGCTCATGAGCGAGGGCAACTGGCGCATGGGCATGTTCATGGACGACACGGCCTCGCCGGAGCAGGCCGAGGCGCTCGGTGCGGTCTTCTCCGGTCAGCGAGGCGGCCCGATGGAGGCGCTCGCCCCGATGGTCGGCGAGATGCTCGGGCTGGAGACCGCCCGGATCGAATACGTCGATGACGGCCGACGCCACCAGGTGAGGATCGGCGAAGCGATCGACATGGAGGTCGAGGACTTCGTCTCCCATCTGGACCCGACCGGAAAGGGCGTCAGAGTGAGCGGGGTGGGCTTCCCTGCGGACACCCTCGCGGCCGGGGTCGCGACCAGGTCCCGGGTGAACGCCTTTGGTCTCGCATTCGAAAACGAAGGGAAGAACGCCTTTTCGGCGCCGTTCTCCTGGGCGGCCTGAATGTCGCCACCACTCGGCGCCGTCTGACGGGCCTATAGGCGCGGAGGCTGGTCAGTCGTCGATGAGGAAGGACAGGGACTTCTGGAGGTCAGCGGGCTGGTGGTAATGGAGGCCGGACATTCCCAGGGCGATGGCGGCCTCGACGTTCTCCAGACGATCGTCGATGAACAGGCACCGGGCAGCGGGGACGCCCGCCCGCTCGGCGGCGATCTCGTAGATCACCCGGTCGGGTTTGGCCACGCCCACGCGGGCGCTGCTGACGACGTGGTCGGCCAGGTCCGCCAGGCCCATCGACTCGAGGTCCCGCTCCAGCTCGAGGGTCGCGTTGGTCACCAGGACCAGCGGCATGTGTCTGCGCACCCTGCGGAGCAGGGCCACGACAGCCTCGTCGGCCCAGAACGGGGCATCGGCCAGTGCCCGGCCGAGCTCATACGCGCAGGTCGGCGAGACCCGCCCAGCGAGCGCCGACGCAATGACGCCCACCCATTCCTCTTTGGAGATCTGGCCCCGCAGGAGCGGCAGGTCGACTTCGGGCGCGAAGGCGACCCTCGCCGTGGCGCCCTCGACCAGTCCCGCGGCGCGTTCCAGCTCGGCCAGTGGAGCCGTGTCGTAGAAGCGGATCACGTTGTCGAGGTCGCACAGCACCGCGTCGAAGGGCCGGCTCGATACCCGGAAGACCGTCACCGCCCATGTCTAGCACGTCGGTTACATCGGCCAGCCGGGCCCCAACCTCGGCACCACTGCAGGTAGTAGACCGTGGAGGACGGCCCACGGCGACTGTCTCGCCACAGACGGCCGTCCGACGCTGAGACGTGCCGGACTACGTAGCGATCTGGTGCGCCACCAGCCCCAGACGGCCGTCGGACGCTGAGACGTGCGGGACTGTGTAGCGATCTGGTGCGCCACCAGCCACGGACGGCGGTCGGACGCCGAGAAGAGAGGAGCGCGTAGCGATGTGGGGCGCTCACCGCTCCTGGCGGCAATTTCGCTGATGTCCGGTGCAGGTTGGGGCCCCTCGGCTGCGGAGAGAACCCCTCTTTCGGGCCTTGGGGCTCGGCTTCCCGCATGCCCGATGCGGGGTGGGCATGGCACCTCCTCGGGGGCCGCTTCCGCCCATTGGAACGGGGAGTGAGGTCTCTGACGAGGGAAGGGGCTGGACTTGACCCCTGGCCATCCTTCGGGGGCTTCCCGGCAGCTCTTTGGCATTTCGGGGTGGGACGGCGGGTCAAGGGTGGCCGAAGGCCATCGCGAAGCGACGCGACGAAGGAGCGCCCTTGACGCGCCGGCCCGCACCGAAAGGACAATGGGCGGCCGGGACGCCCCCGGACACCCTCCGACGCCGGTCCACCGTGACCCGGTTCGCCGAAGGCACCGCCCAGCAGGGCTGACCCTGCGCCCCCGCTCCCCCGCCCTTCAGCCCGGGAAGCCGAGGGCCAGGGCGGCGACCACCGGGGCCATGTACACGAGCGGGAAGGGCGTGTGGGCGTACGCGCGGGCCCGTACGACGGTGATGACGGCTCCGGCGAAGTACGCGATGAGCCCGATCGCGGCGAGCAGGCCGATGATCGGCACGGCCAGGCCGACCAGCAGGCCGACGGCGCCGGCGGCCTTGGCCAGGCCGAGCAGGTTCCAGATCTTCCGGGGGACCCCGTACTCGGCGAGCGGCTCGACGACGAACTTGGCCTTGGCGAAGATCGAAGCCCCCGAGAAGCCGGCCATGACAGCGGCGACGACGGTGACGACGGTGGCGGTGGTGGTCATGGGATGTGCTCCTCATCTGGCGGGTCCGTTGTGCTCGTTCACTGGGTTGACCCACCGCACCGCGCCTGTGTGACAGTCCGCCGAAAAGTTTTTTCGGCGGACTGTCACCGAGCTCTGTCACCGAGCTGACGAAGTCCTCCGCCGCCCCGTGAGCCCTCCGCGCCCCCCGCCTACCGTGCACCCCATGGGCAGAGCGACAGCGTCGGCGACGCGGCGAGACCGGCACCGGCCTGGAGTGCGCCGCCCGACCCTGCTCCTCGCGCTGGCCCGCCTGATCAGCCTGGCCGCCCGGGCCTGCCTGCGCTGCTGGCGCGCCGGCGACCCCCAGCCCGACACCGCCCGCATCTGGCCCCTGCGCTAGTCGGCACGTGACCGTGCCTGACCGCACGCCTCAGGCCCACACCGCTTTGACCACGGCGTGACCTGCCGAAGCCGCCCGC
The DNA here is from genome assembly GCF_040645035.1 of Streptomyces sp. NPDC046876. Lineage (NCBI taxonomy): Bacteria > Bacillati > Actinomycetota > Actinomycetes > Kitasatosporales > Streptomycetaceae > Streptomyces > Streptomyces sp. NPDC046876. The sequence continues at coordinate 68,005 of NZ_JBEYXK010000027.1, forward strand.
CCGTAGAGCCCTCGCAGGCTCCGGTGATGGTCGAGGAGCTCCTGCCTGGCCTGCGCCTCGTCCCAGCCGCGGCGGGTGAACTTGGCGCCGGCGACGTTCCACAGGTCGTCGAAGGAGACAGCCGCAAGGAAGTCGGCCGCCTGTGAGACACCAGGCGGCTCCAGGATCATCAGGGGCGGGTCGGAGGGGTCGGCGTCAGCGCTGTGCGCGACCGGGCGGCCGCCGTAAATCGGCAGTTCCCAGGGTTTGTCGGCGTCTGCATCGAGCACGTCGGCCGCGGCGGCGTAGAGGTCGTTGACGGAGTCCCAGACCTTGTCGATCGAGTCGGCGATACCCGCTGCGTACTCGGCCGGGATCTTGTCCCAAGCCTCGGCCATGAACGCCGTGAGCCAGGTGTGGTCGTCCCGGATCTCGGACTCCGCGACGGCGCGAAGGTGGAGGTGGATGCTCACCGCGACGAATCTCCCCGCTCGGCGGCCCGCCTGTCGGGCCGAACGGACAGAACCTACGTGACGGCACCGACAGCTGAACGCCCCGTTTCTCCTCCCCCCAACCCCAACCCCGACCTCCAACTCCCGCACCCAGCCCGCACCGTGGCCCCGCCCCCACCCGACCACCCAACCCGACCACCCAACCCGACCACCCAACCCGACCCCCACCCCTCACCCCCGCACCCCGACATGCAGAATGACCGTATGTCGATAGCAAATACCCCAAAAACGGCAACGCTCGACGACGCACCGCTCATCAGCGGCACCCTGGCCCGCGCCTTCGACGACGACCCGATGATGCGCTGGTTCTTCCCCGACGCCGCCTCGCGCGAGGCGACGCTCACCCGCTACTTCAGCACCCTCTTCACCCGCCAGTACGGCCTGCACGGCGTCTGCGAGCGCACCGCGGCCTCGGCCGCGTTCTGGGTGCCGCCGGAGGCGCAGGCCAAGGCCGTGCCCGACGCGGAGACCATCCAGGAGCTGATGGACATCCTCGGCGACCGCGCCCCGCTGTTCCGGGACGCCGTCGGGGAGGCCGCCCAGCACACGCCCCAGGAGCCGCACTGGTACCTGGCGCTGATCGGCGCCGACCCGGCCGCCCAGGGCCAGGGCCACGGCGCGGCCCTGCTGCGCTCGGGCCTGGCGAAGGCCGATGCGGCGGGCCTCCCCGCCTACCTGGAGTCCTCCAAGCCGGAGAACCTGCCCTTCTACGAGCACTTCGGCTTCGCCGTGCGCGAGGAGGTGCAGCTCCCGGGCGGCGGCCCGGTCCTGTGGGGCATGTGGCGCGAGCCGCACCGCCCGGCCGACGCAGCCTGAGCCGCCCGGACCAGACCCGGTGCCCGTCCGGGCTCGGCACGGACAGGCCGGGCGGGGTGATGCCCGGTCCGGCCCGTCCGCTCTCTGCTAAAGGTCGAGCTGATGCTGGTGTGTCGTGTGCGTGGGTGTGTAGCCGAGACCGTCGTTGATCTGTCTCATGTGCGTGTTGCTGTCGGCAGTGTCGGTCAGGAGGCCCCCGAGGTCCGGATAGTCCCTGTGGGCCTGTCGGATCGACTCGGCCTTCATCCATCGGCCGAGGCCGTGTCCACGGTGCTCGGGCAGCACACCGGTGCCGTAGTGCTGGCCGTCACCTGCGCCGTTGCCGGGGATCACCAGTTCGGTGAACCCGGCGATCGAGCCGTTGGAGGCGTCGATGGCGACGACGGTGTGCAGGTGGTCGCCGCGCTGTTCGACGGCCTTCGCCGCGGCCCGCAGGCGGTCCACGTCCCAGGTCACGGTGCCGCACTCGGCGTCGTCCATGGGCGTGTCGTCCATGGCGCGGCGTGAGACGGCGAACGTCCGGGCGAGGTCGTCGGGGACGGTTCCCTGCCATGACGTCAGCCGGTAGCCGGGGTGCGGACGCTCGACGATTCCGGCGAGGACGGTGGTGTCCACGTCGGCCATCGCCAGGCGGGTGTACCTGAAGGTGAGGACCTTCCGGAAACCGCGCGCGGCCAGGAAGCGGTCGCCGGGCGATCCGGCCTCTGCCTGCGCGACAACGCAGCGTCGGGCGTTGTCCCGGGCGGTGGCCACGGCGGTGTTGAGGAGCCGGGAGCCGACTCCCTTGCGGCGCTCCGCGGGTTGAACACGGATGTCGAGCTCGGCCAAGTGCTCTTGTCCGCCGTCAAGCAGGCGCAGAAAGGCCGTCCCGGCAGGGATGGAATCCGCGTCCGACGCCAACCAGGCGAGACGCCGGCCGTGCGGCCCGTGAGCGGGGTCGGTCAGTGGGGTGATGCGAAGGGACAAGGTGTCTCCGTCGTGAGGAGGTGGCAAAGGTCGGTACGCGAGCTCAACTCCTGGGCACCCCTGCGCATGTGCTCCACACCTCCTCGTCGACAGCGCCGGTGCACCACTGCAGACGGCCGAGTGAACTTAGCTGGCCGATTGGCTCCTGTGCAACGAGTTGACGAAAGGCGGTGCGCGTGTGCGTTCACAGCGCCGGCCCCTCGGCCACTTCCAATGCCGCCCGCAGCCTCCCGCGCAGGCTGTCCAGCAGGACCCGCGCCGCCGGGCTCGCGGGGCCCGTGGAGCGCCAGGCGAGGGCGATCCGGGCGCGGATGCCGGGCTGGACGATGGTCAGGGCCCGCAGGGGCCCGTCGAAAGCCGAGCCGGCCCCAGCGCTCCCACCCCCGCCCTCTCCCGCCGGCAGCACCGCCACCCCCAGCCCCCGCGCCGCCAGCTGCGCCAGCACCTGCGGCGCGGCCGCCTCGAAGGCGACCCTCGGCCGGAATCCCGCCCGCCCGCACGCCCGCTCCAACGCCGCCCGCACCCCGGTCCCCCGCGGCAGGCAGATCAGCGCCCGGTCGCGCAGCTCCGCCAGCGGCACCCCCGTACGCTCCGCACCGCCGACCCGGTCGAAGAGCGGGTCCCCCGCCGCCGCGACGGCCGCCAGCGGGACGTCGATCACCGTCTCGAAGCTCAGCCCGGCCGGCGCCGCCTCCTCGGTCGGCCCGAGGAGCGCGATGTCGAGCTCCCCGGCCAGCAGCGCGTCCTGCATCCGCTCCGACGCGTCCTCGGTGAGGGCGATCTCCAGCGCCGGATGCGCCTCGTGGAAGTCGGCCAGGAAGGAAGCGATGTCGAACGCGTGGCCCATGGCCCCCGAGACCAGCCCCAGCGAGACCCGCCCGCGCAGCAGCCCCGTGTACGCGTCCGCCGTCTCCCGCACCGCGTCCGCGGCGGCCAGCGCCGCCCGCGCGTACGGCAGCACCGCCCGGCCGGTCTCGGTCAGCGTCACCGACCGGTGCGAACGGTCGAGCAGCGGCTGCCCCAACTCCTTCTCCAACTGCCGTATCTGCGCGCTCAGACCCGGCTGCGCCAGGTGCAGCCGCTCGGCGGCCCGCGTGAAGCCGCCCTCCTCGACGACGGTGACGAAATAGCGCAGCTGCCGGAGTTCCATAACCGCCGATGCTAGGTGGCAGCAGAACCATCTATTGGCCATATGGATCAGCGGCCCGCAGGCTTGATCACATGCAGATCAAGGCCGCCATAGCCGCCGAACGCCGCGAGCTGGCCGACCTCTTCGACGCCCTCCCGGCCGACGACTGGAACGCCCCCAGCCTGTGCGCGGGCTGGACCGTCCGCGAGGTCGTCGCCCACATGTCGATGGGATTCCGGCTCTCCCTCCCCGCCACCCTGGGCGAACTGCTCAAGGCCCGCGGCAGCCTCCACCGCATGACCGACCGCGTCGCCCGCCGCGACGCCGCCGCCCACTCCACCGCCGAGCTCGGCGCCTTCCTCCGCGACAACGCCCACCACCCCTGGACTCCGCCGGTCGGCGGACTCCCGGCCGCCCTCGGCCACGACGTGGTCCACGGCCTGGACGTCACCACCGCCCTCGGGCTCGACCGGCGCGTCCCGACCGACCGGCTGCGCATCCTGCTCGACGCGATCCGGCCCCGCGGCCTGAGGTTCTTCGGCGTCGACCTCACCGGCGTACGGCTGTGCGCCGAGGACATGGACTGGTCGTACGGGGCCGGGGCGGCGCCCGTGTACGGAGCCGCCCAGGACCTCCTCCTGCTCGCCTTCGGCCGCCGTCTGCCGCCCGGCCGCCTCGGCGGCGACGCGGCCGGCCGCTTCACAGGGCGGTGACGGCCGTGCGCTCCCGCCCCCGACCCCTGCTGGGCCTCGCCCTCTTCTCCACCGGCCTGCTGGCCGGCGCCTTCGGCTACGGCGCCGCCAACCTGGTTCCGACCTTCAACGCGGTGCCGATCGAGATGCGGCTCGACTTCCACGCCGAGCTGATGAAGATGAACGGCATCACCATGCAGGCCACCATGGCGGCCTCGGCCCTCAGCTCCCTCGCCCTGGCCGCCTCGGTACGCGGCCGGGCCCGCCGCCTGGCCGGGGCGGCCGGGCTGCTGACGGTGGCCTCGTTCCTGATCACGCGGTTCGGGAACGTCCCGATCAACGGCCGCATCAAGCAGTGGGCCGCCACCTCGCCGCCGCCCGGATACGCGGAGGTCCTGCGCCGCTGGGAGCTCTTCAACGACGCCCGCACCGCCACCGCCGCCCTCGCCTTCGGGCTGCTCATCACCCTGGCCCTCCGGCGGTCATCCGGCGAACTCGCACCACACCACCTTTCCCGGTACGCGCAGCCCGACGCCCCAGCGGTCGGCCACCGCCGCCACCAGTAGCAGGCCCCGGCCGCCGGGCGCGTCCGCGTCGCGGTTCTCGATGCGCGGCCGGCCGCCCCCGCTGTCGTGCACCTCGATCCGGACCGCCCCGTCGAAGCGGAGCAGCCGCAGCAGGTACCCGCGGCCGGGCGGCACGCCGTGGAGCAGGGCGTTGGTGGCCAGCTCGCTCACGCAGAGCGACATGTCGTCGAGGCGTGATGTGACACCCCACGCGTGCAGTGTCACTGCGGTGAACTCCCTGGCTGCCGCCACCGTTTGGTGACTTCGGGCATACAAACGCTCCCGCAACAGGGCGGGTTGAATATCAACGTTCACGGGACGATCGTCGCCGTCTGTGACTAGCGTGAAGCAGTACGCAAACCCGTACCGGCAATTCAGTACGGGTTGGGTACGGCTAGTTCGCCCATGCAGGCGGGGAGTTCACGTTCATGCCACCAAGGAAGCGGGCGCGGCCCAACTCGACAGCGATGAAGATGGTCGGCGAGCAGGTCGCCACCGGTCGCGTCGCCAAAGGACTGACACAGAGGGAACTCGGCAAACGGGTCGGAATAGGGGAAGAGAGCGTTGCCTCCATCGAGCAGGGCAGGAGGCCGCTGATGCCGGATGTCGCCGAGCTGATGGACCGGGAGCTGGGACTGCCCGGCCTACTGACGGTGGCGGCTCACAAGATGCCTCAGGTCGACGTGATCCCGCCGTGGGCAGAGCCACTGATCAACCTGGAGCAGAAGGCGCAGACCCTGTCCTCGTACCAGAACCAGGTCGTACCTGGCCTGCTCCAGACCCCGGCCTATGCGGACGCCGTGTTCCGCAGCCGGATACCGCTCTATGCGGCGGACGAGATCAGGGCTCAGACGACAGCTCGCATCGAGCGACAGTCGGCCCTGCACCGCGAGCAGCCGCTGCTGGCCAGCTTTGTGATCTGGGAGCCGGTCCTCAAGTGCCCGATCGGGGGCCGAGACGTGCTACGTGAGCAACTAAGGCATCTGTTGGTGTGCTCGGAGCTGCCAGGGGTGACGATCCAGGTGATGCCCATGGACCGGACGACGCATCCCGCTCTGGACGGCCCGTTCGTCCTGTTGCAGACCCCGGACCACCAGCACATCGCATATCTCGAAACGCAGCGCGGCAGCCTGGTCGTCTCCTATCCCGACGAGGTCAGCATCCTTGCCATGAAGTATGCGATGCTGCGGACACAGTCCCTCAACCCCGAAGAAACCAGGGACCTGTTGAACCGGCTGCTAGGAGATCCATGAGCACCGAACTCACGTGGTTCAAGTCCAGCTACAGCGGCAGCGAGGGCGGCGACTGTCTTGAGGTCGCGATCGCCTGGCGGAAGTCGACATACAGCAGCGACGAGGGCGGCGCCTGCGTCGAGGTGGCCGCCTGCCCGTGCGCCCACAAGATCCACGTCCGGGACTCCAAGGTCCCCGACGGCCCCACCCTCACCCTCGCGCCCGCAAGCTGGGCGCAGCTGACCGGCTGGGTCGGCGCCTAGGCACGGCGCGCCAGACCCCGCCTGACCAGGGCCGCCACCCCACCCGGGGGCGGCCCTTCCCCATGCCCGGCTCCGCCACCCAGGTGATTCTGTCGGGGATCTTGATGAATTCGCGTGACGCGATCCCCGGCGCCCCCGGGCCGTCCCCGCCGCGGTGCCACAGTCCTCTCGCACACAGCGCAGGCAGCGCCGGAAGGAGAGGGATGAGCAGAGCCAGACACCAGGTGGGCGGCGCGTGGTGAGCCCCCGGAGCCAACGTCGACACCCCCGCCCGCGGCGCCTCCTGGCCGCCCTCACCGGCATGCTCCTCGTGCTGTCGGCCTTCGTCGGTGTCTCGGCCCTCGGCGTCGTAGGGGTGGTCGGAGCCGCCACCCCCGCCCACGCCGGCACCGACCGCGGGCTCGGGAACGTCGGGAACGAGCCGCACAACGCCACCGTGAACCCCCGGCGGCCGAGCCAGGTCGCGGTGATGCAGGGATGCACCATCCGCATCGACCTGAACTACGGCAAGGACAACTTCCCGATCAGACGGAACTCGACCGTCCCGTGCTTCGGAGATCCCTCCCTCGCCTTCGACTCGCAGGGCCGGCTCTTCGTCGCCCACCTCTCGACGAACTTCAACACCGCCCCCCGCTTCGGCGTGGGCGTGGCCCGCATCAACGACACGACGACCCCCGGCACGCAGACGTACACCGCGACCCAGGTCAGCGGGAACAGCACCTCCAACCACGACAAGCCGTGGCTGGTGGCCGACGCGAACCCCTCCAGCCCCTACCGGGACAACCTGTACCTGGCCTGGACGCACCTCGCGTCCCCCTGGCAGGTCCAGTTCTCCCGTCTCACCAGCGGCGCGATGGCCTGGTCCGCGCCCGCCGGGCTGTCCGCGGCCGGTGAGGGCAACGTGTGGCCCTCGCACGCCGCCGTCGGGCCGAACGGCGACGTGTACGTGGCGTACCACGCCAACCTCTGCAACGAGGGCGCCGACGGCAACGCCAACCAGGGCTCCGTCCAGCTGCTGCGCGACGGCTCCGGCGGGGCGAACTTCGCAGCCGGCACCGTCGAGCAGAAGACGGCGGCGTTCACGAACGGCCAGGCCACCGTCACCTGCAACGTGCAGGACACCCCGGGCGGCGACGTCCCCGGCACCGACTTCTGGCTCCAGGGCAGCATGCAGCCGTGGATCCTGCCCGACCCGGCCCGCCCGGGCAACGTGTACGTGGTCACCAACGACGACCCGAACAACAACTTCGGCAACGGCGACGACGCCGACGTCGTCATCGCCCGCTCCACGGACAACGGCCAGACCTTCACCCGCGGCCGCGTCGACCACGGGCCGGGCCAGACCTTCGCCGTGATGCCGACCGCGCACATCGACCAGGACGGCAACGCCGTCGTCACCTGGTACGACAACCGCTCCGGCCGGACCAACAACGGCACCGGCCCCAACGGCAGCAACGACTTCCTGCTGGAGCTGTACGGGACCACCAGCCGGGACGGCGGCCAGAGCTGGTCGCAGGACTTCCGGGTCGGCGACGCCCCGTTCGACCCGGACCTGAACGCCCCCTGCCGGTTCTCCTGCGCCACCGGGTCGACGAACCAGACCCTGCGGATCGGCGAGTACAACGGCCTGTGGACGGTCGACGGGATCGGCTACGCGACCTGGACCGGCAACACCACCCCGCCCACCGCGACCGCTCCGGCGCAGGGCGCGCAGACCACGTACTTCGACGTGTTCTCCACCCTCGGGGCCTTCCCCGACGCCCTGGAGCCGAACGAGTCGGCCGACACGGCGGTGGCCGCGGCCCTCGGCTCGGACGACCGGTTCAACCGGCCCCGCCTCACCCTGCACTCCGCCACCGACGTGGACTTCTTCCGGATCGAGCCCCGCCACACCGGGCACGTCACCGCCGAGATCGCGTTCAACGAGGTGGTCTCCGGGCTGATCGTGCGCGCGTACGACAAGTACGGCAACAAGGTGGCCACCGGGACGACCGCGACCGTCCGCGCCGGCAGCTCGACGAGCCGGCTGGCGATCCCGGTCGTGCAGGACGAACCGTACTTCCTCGCGGTCAGCGACAGCGGTGTGGCCGACCCGACGCGGCCGGGCGACGCCGCGCCGACCGCACCGCCGCAGGCCGTGTACGACCTGGCCGTGGCGAACCGGGCGGCGCCCGAGCCGTTCGGCCTGGACCTCAAGCGGGAGTCGGACTCGGGCCGCTTCGACAACGACGACGTCACCCGCATCGCCGGACCGGACCTGTTCCTGCGCGTGGACGACGCCGAGCTGCGCGCCGCCGGCATCGCGCTGTCGCCGCAGAACTCCACGCCGTCCCTCGCGGACGACGCGCCGGGCTTCAAGGTGGCCGTGGAGCGCGACGGGCAGCGCGTCGGCTTCGCCCAGCCGGTCGACCCGGTGGCGCGACCGGGGCTGTACCAGGTCCACCTGGACCCGGTCCTGGCCGAGGGCGAGAACCTGATCACCGCCGAGGTGGTCGTCGTCGACCCGTCCGACGACCCGGGAGTCCCCGGCACCGGCCACACCGTCGGCTCGGGCCCGGAGAGCGCGCACCGCCTGCTCGTCCAGCTCGACACGACCGCCCCGGCCGCGCCGGGCGCCGCGCCGGACCTGCTGGCTTCGAGCGACTCCGGCGGCAACGACACCGACGACATCACCACCGTCGACAAGCCGGCCTTCCAGGGCTCGCAGGTCGAGCCGAACACCGTCGTCCGGCTGCTGGCCACGCCGGCGAAGGGCAGCGCGGCCGTGGTCGGCAAGGACACCGTCACCCCCGAGGGCGACTACGAGGTCGTCAGCGCGGCCCTGCGCGACGGCAGGTACGGCTTCGCGGTGCGGCTGGAGGACCTGGCGGGCAACGTGAGCGGGCCCTCCCCCTCCCTGAAGGTCACCATCGCCAAGCACGCCCTGCACCTCACGGGCGCCACGTCGGACGTGCTGGTCGACATCGCGGCGGGCCGGGTGACCGGCTACCCCGGCATCCCGGGCGGCTACGTCGGCATCCTCGGCATCCCGCTGGTGGACCTCGACGCGAACGGGCACGGCGTGGCGGTGCGCGGCGGGGCCCGCGACGACCACCTGACGTTCACCCCGACGGGCGTGGACAGCGGCCGGCTGACCCGCACGAGCTACGCCCAAACGCTCGCCTTCTCGCACGTCAAGGGCGATGTGGCGGTCAACACCGACGCCGGCGACGACGAGGTGGCCATCGTGGGCACCAACCGGGGCGACGTGATCCGGGGCGTGGTGGACACCTTCACCACCCTGCGGGTGGAGGCGCTGCCGCTGGGCGTGCGCGGCCCCGCGAAGCTCCAGGCGCTGCTGGGCCTGCGCGTCACGACGGGGCAGACCGAGCGGATCGGCGTCCTGGCCCGCGGCGGGCAGGACCGGGTGGAGATCACGGCCCACGACACGGTCAGCGCGCAGCTGGCCGTCGACGGCGGCCCGCCGACCGGGGTCGAGGCCGCGAAGGGCGACGAGCTGATCCTGCGGAGCGCCTCGCCGAACGCGGAGATGCACGAGAGCCGGGCCGAGTCGGGCACGGGTACGGCGCTGATCGCGTACCCCGGGTCGACGCACGCGCGGACGAGCATCGACTTCACGGACATCGAGTCCCTCGCCCTGGACCCCGACCGACCGCACGGCAAGGAGGACAAGACCGCCAAGGCCTCCAAGGTCGCCGAGCAGCCGGCCAAGCCGTAGGCAGCGCAGCACCCGCACGGGAAGCCTCCGCCCCCTCCCCCGGGGGAGGCGGGGGCTTCCCCATGTGCTCCCGCCATTGTGGCGCGCCCGGCGCCAGAACTGAAACGAATTTCTAGAAAATCATTCGGGCCTGAGGGAGCGCCAGATCACATCCGGCAGGAGCCGCGCCGCCTGTTCCAGGTCCAGCTCGTACGTGCTGGACAACCAGCGCCGGGCCGCCTCCGCGACCGGGCCCATGACCATGACCTCGACCAGGGGTCCGGGCAGCGGGACGATCTCGCCCTTCGCCATCCGCGCGCCCATCCAGCCGATGATCGCGGCGAGTTGCTCCTCCTTGGCCGCGCGGATCTCCTCGGCGTGGACGGCCAGGTAGCCGGAGTACGCCGAGGCGTGCAGGAAGAGGGCGGCGTCCCGCTGCTCCCGGGTGAACTTCAGGTAGGCGCCCACCAGCGCCTTCACCCCGGTACGGGCGGTGCGGGCCCGCGTGACGGCCGCCGTCAGATCGGCGAACAGCCGCCCCATGCACCGCGTGTACAGGGCGGCAGCGAGCCCGTCGAAACTGCCGAAGTGGTGGTACAGGCTTCCGAGGCTGACGCCGCTGGCAGCGGTAACGGCATTGACGGTGAAGCCCTGTTGGCCGGACTCGGCGTACACGCGCAAGGCGGTGGCCAGAAGGACTTCCACGGTGGCCTCGCCACGCTGCTGCTTCGCCATGCGGTCAGCCTAGAGCAGCACGAAAGCGGCGGAACCCTCCCGGACCGTGCCGGATCCGCCCAATGCGACTTCTACCGGGCCCGGTTGAGCCAGCCGGCGACCTCGGTGGCCCAGTAGGTGAGGATGGTGTCCGCGCCGGCCCGCTTGATGCCGGTCAGGGTCTCCAGGATGGCCCGGTCCCGCTCCACCCAGCCCTTCTCGGCGGCCGCCTCGATCATCGCGTACTCGCCGGAGATCTGGTACGCGGCCACCGGCACGTCCACGGCCTGCGCGACGCGGTAGAGGATGTCCAGGTAGGGGCCGGCCGGCTTGACCATCACCATGTCGGCGCCCTCCTCCAGGTCGAGCGCGAGCTCGCGCAGCGACTCGCGGGCGTTCGCCGGGTCCTGCTGGTACGTCTTGCGGTCGCCCTGGAGGCTGGAGGCGACGGCCTCGCGGAACGGCCCGTAGAACGCCGACGAATACTTCGCCGTGTAGGCGAGGATGGACACGTCCTCGTGGCCGGTCTCGTCGAGGGCGTCGCGGATGACGCCGACCTGGCCGTCCATCATGCCGCTGGGGCCGACCACGTGCACGCCTGCATCGGCCTGCACCTGCGCCATCTCGGCGTACCGCTCGAGGGTGGCGTCGTTGTCGACGCGCCCCTGGGCATCAAGCACGCCACAGTGCCCGTGGTCGGTGTACTCGTCCAGACACAGGTCGGACATGATGACGAGGTCGTCGCCGACCTCCGCCTTCACGTCGCGGATGGCGACCTGGAGGATCCCGTCGGGCTCGGTGCCGGCCGTACCCAGCGCGTCCTTGTTCTCGTCCGCCGGGACACCGAACAGCATGATCCCCGCCACGCCCGCCTCGACGGCCTCCACGGCGGCCTTGCGCAGGGTGTCCCGGGTGTGCTGGACCACGCCCGGCATGGCGGAGATCGCCAGCGGCTCGGTGATCCCCTCCCGGACGAACGCCGGGAGGATCAGGTCCGAGGGGTGCAGACGGGTCTCCGCGACCATCCGCCGCATGGCCGGGGTGGTGCGCAGCCGGCGGGGCCGCGAGCCGGGAAAGGATCCGTACGCGCTCATCTTTGGTCGCCTCTTCTCGACAGCAGTCCCCCCAGCCTAGGCCCTGGCCGGGCGTTGAACGGGAGCCGCCTGCCCTCCGCCGCCTTCCGAAGCCGGGGCTCGGCCACCCAGCCCCGCCGGGGGTCCGGCAACTCCAGCCTCGCCGGCGATTGAGGCGCGGGGTCTGGGGCGGAGCCCCAGAAACCCAGCCGGCTCCGCCGCCACCTGAGCCGGGAGTCCGCCGAGAGGGTATATGCCGAGTTGGACGAGCCCAGGCGGACGTCGCCGAAC
>NZ_JBEYXK010000028.1:0-69175 GCF_040645035.1 Streptomyces sp. NPDC046876
CGGGTGTTGGCGGCCGGGGGTGGGGGGCCGCCCCCCGATAACCCCGGCTCCGCCGGGCACCGGGCTCCGCCCGGACCGGCGCCTCAAACGCCGGCGGGGCTGGATTGGCCGGACCCCCGGCTCAGGTGTCGGCGGAGGCTGCCGGGCTTCTGGGGCTCCGCCCCAGGCCCCGCGCCCCAATCGCCGGCGAGGCTGGTTTTGCCGGACCGCGGCTTCGAAGGCTGGAGGTGCCGGGCCCCGGCTCCGGCGGCTTGAGGTGGGGCCGGGCCTCGGCTGCGGGGGCGGGAGGTCCGGGTCAGGTGGACTGGCGGAAGCGGGTGGTGCGGTGGATCGGGTCGGTGTCGATCTTCGGGATGACGTGCTCGCCGATCAGCTTGATCGTCGTCATGGTGTCCTCGTAGGAGACCCCCGTCGGCAGGCCGAACGACAGCTGGTCGGCGCCCGCCTGCTCCCACCGCTTGCACTGGGCCAGGACCTCGGAGGGATCGCCGCATATCAGCAGCTCCTCCGCGATCAGGAGCTCGATGATCTCCGCGTTGTACTCCGGCAGGATCTCCGGCCACTGCGGAATCGCCTCGGGCCGCGGGAAGGTGTCGTGGTAGCGGAAGACCAGCGACTGGAAGCGGTTCATGTTGGCGTTGACGGCGATCTCGACGGCCTTGTCGTGCGTCTCGGCGCAGATCGCGGTCGAGGTGACCATCACGTTGTCGTTGACGAAGGCGCCGATGGCCTTCGCCTCCTGGATCGCGGTCTTGTACTGCTCGAGCACCCACTCCATGTCCGAGACCTTCTGGACGCTGAAGCCGAGGACGCCCAGGCCCTTCTTGGCGGCCATGGCGTACGAGGACGGCGACCCGGCGGCGTACCACATGGCCGGGTGGGCCTTGCCGTACGGCTTGGGGAAGATCTTGCGCGGCGGCAGCGACCAGTGCTTGCCCTGGAACCCCTCGTACTCCTCCTGGAGGAACATCTTGGGGAACTCCGCGATGGTCTCCTCCCAGATCTCCTTGGTGTGGTTCATGTCCGTGACCCCGGGCAGGAAGCCGAGGATCTCGTGGCTGCCGGCGCCGCGCCCGGTGCCGAACTCGAAGCGGCCCTTGGAGAGGTGGTCCAGCATGGCGACCTTCTCGGCCACCTTCACCGGGTGGTTGACGGGCGCCAGCGGGTTGAAGATGCCCGAGCCGAGGTGGATCCGCTCGGTGGCGTGGGCGAGGTAGGCGAGGAAGACCTCGTTGGCCGACAGGTGGGAGTACTCCTCCAGGAAGTGGTGCTCGGAGGCCCAGGCGTACTTGAAGCCGGACTTGTCGGCCTGGATGACGTACTCGGTCTCCTCGATCAGCGCCTTGTGCTCTGCCTCGGGGTCGACCTTGGACCGCGCCTGGGGGACGTATCCCTGCACGAAGAGCCCGAATTCCAAGGGGGTTCACCGTCCTTTGGTTTCTGACGTCTCGTCAGATTCGATGGGTCGACTGTTCCATCGGGGAGGGCGGAGCGTCAATACCTGACGCTCCATCAGACAAGCCCCGTCCGCGGCCGGCTCACAGCACGCTCACGCCCGCCATCCAGCCGCCATCCACCACGAACGGCTGCCCGGTGATGTACGAGGAGTCCTCGCTGCTCAGGAACAGCGCCAGCCGCGCGATCTCCTCAGGCCGCCCCGCCCGCCCCATCGGCACGACCCGCCGGTACAGCTCCGCCATCGCCTCCCGCGCCTCGTCGCTCGTGTTCGCCGGGTCGAGGAGGCCGGGGTTCGCCATCGGCGTGTCCACCGCGCCCGGGCACATCGCGTTCACCCGGATGTTCCGGCCCGCCAGCTCCAGCGCGGCCACCCGCGTCAGTCCGACGACGGCCGCCTTCGTGGCCGCGTACGCACCCACGTACGCCATGCCCGTCAGGCCGGTGTACGAGGAGGTGTTGACGATCGTGCCGCCGCCGGCCGCCTCGATCTCCGGCGCCACCGTCTTGATGCCGAGGAACGCACCGACCTGGTTGACCTGCACCACCTCCTGGAACTCCGCCAGCGGTGTCGCGGTCAGCTCGTTGAAGCGCAGGATGCCCGCGTTGTTGACCAGTCCGTCGATCGGGCCGAAGGCCTCCTTGGCGGCGGCCGTCGCGGCCGCCCAGTCCTCCTCCCGGCTCACGTCCAGGCGGACGTAGCGCGCCCGGTCCTCGCCTATCTCCTTCGCCACGGCGGCGCCCTGCTCGTCCAGCACGTCCCCGAGGAGCACCTTGGCGCCCTCGGCGGCGAACAGGCGCGCCTCCTGCTCGCCCTGCCCGCGCGACGCGCCGGTGATGATCACCACGCGCCCGTCCAGCTTGCCCATGTTCGCTCTCCTAGTCGTTGAGGAGGGGGGCCACCTCGGCCCCGAATGCGGTGATCTGGTCGGTCAGCTCGGCCCGGTCGCGGCTGCGGAAGCGGACCTGGATCTGGCCGACGCCGAGCGCCCCGTACGCGCGCAGCGACTCGGCGAGCACCTCCGGCTTGCCGGCCAGGGTCCGGCGGCCGGTGTCCCAGCCGGGCTCGCCCACGTACAGCGCCTCGGTGATCGCACCGAACTCGAACGGGCCGGTGGCCCCGGCCTCCTCGCGCAGCTCCCTGATCCGGGCGATCTGCGCGGGGAGCCGGTCACGCGGGTCCCCCTGCGGGAGCCAGCCGTCGCCCCGGAGCGCGGCGCGGCGCACGGCCGCGGGGGACGAACCGCCGACCCAGACGGGGATGCGGGCCTGGGCGGGGCGGGGCCGCTGGCCGAGGTCGTGGAACGAGAACCGCTCGCCCCGGAAGACCGGGTACTCCTCCGGGCCGAGGGCGGCGCGCAGCGCGTCCAGGGTCTCGTCGAGCAGGGCGCCGCGCCCGGCGAAGTCGACACCGAGGACCTCGAACTCCTCCTGGACGTGCCCCGCCCCGACGCCCAGGATCAGCCGGCCGCCCGAGAGGTGGTCGAGGGTGGCGTACTGCTTGGCGGAGAGCAGCGGATGGCGCAGCCCCAGGATCGCGACGTGGCTCAGCAGCCGCACCCGCTCGGTGATCCCGGCCAGGAAGGCCAGCGTGGCCACCGGGTCGTACCAGACGGTGCCCATGGGGCCGGCGAGGCGGCGCGGGATGGCGACGTGGTCGCAGGTGGCGATGTACCCGAACCCCGCCCGGTCGGCGGCCCTCGCCACCTCGGCCAGGTCGTCAGCCCCGGCCGAAGCCTCCCAGGGCTCGGCGTAGAGCGTGCTCTGCGACTGGACCGGGAGCTGCATCCCGTAGACCAGCCGACCTTCGGGAAAGGTGCGCGTTGCCGGTGCCTCTGTCATCGATCCCCGCCTCGCCTTCGTCGCGGCCGTCGCGGCCGTCGCGGCCGTTGCGGCCGTTGCGCCGGGCCCATGGTGGTAGCTGACGGAGCGTCAGACAAGAGGTAGCGGCGAGGGAAGGCGGGGCGCCGGCGATTCCGGCATGCGGATGCACGCGGCGCCATGACGCTCCCTCACACAGGCGGCGCGGGCGGCGTACGCGCCCACGTTCGCAGCCGCCATCGCCCACAAAGCGGAACCCGCGTGTTGCGCGCGAAACAGGATCGAATCACCCATTAGGGTGATCGACAACGCGCACGGAACATGTGTGTGCAGAGCACCATGGGGGCATACATGCCGGACGGCGGACTCGAGGTTTCACGGGACGGCCTCACCGGCCTCGCTGATGATCTCGATGAGATGCAGCGGCACTTGGAGGGGCAGATCCGTCGTATGGACGCGGTGGTCGACAGCATCGCGGCAGGCTGGCAAGGACCCACGGCCACGGCGTACCGCTCCCTTCACCGGGGGGCCGCGGAGGACGCCGTGCGGATCCGGCAGGTGCTCTCCCTCCTCGAAGAGGCCACCAGGGCCTCCCGTGACGGCTTCTCGGCCCAGGAGCTGGAGGTCCTGGCCGCGTTCAAGCGCATGCAGAGCAGGGAGGACGTGACCGAGGCCGCCGAGGCGTTGACCGTGCCGGACCAGGCCGCCGCGGCCCCGCACAGCCGGCTGCAGGACATCTGAGAGCAGCGAGGAACAGCACCACCATGTCGGATGACGACCGGATAACCGTCGATTTCGCCACCCTGCAGCGCCTGTCGGGGGACCTGGAGGAGATCCTCCGTGACCTCAACGAGAAGCTTGATCTGCTCTACGGGCGCGCCAAGAAGGCCGTGCTCGGGTGGGAGGGCGAGGCCCGCGAGACCTTCATCGACGAGCTGGACAAATGGGACCGCTCGGCCCAGGACCTCAAAGCCGCGCAGGCCTGGCTCCACGAGGTCGTGGTCAAGGGCCACCTCAACTACGCCGCGGCGAACAAGGCCGTGCTCCAAGGCTGGGGAGGCGGCGCCTGATGGCCGGCCCCACTCCGGCGCCGCCCTCAGGAAGCGGCAACATCGACGTCAAGCCGTCGCACCTGTGGAGCGTCTCGGGCCGGGTCGCCCGGGAGCAGGACGGGATGATGCGCGGTGCGAACACGCTCCTGCAGGAACTGCAGAAGTACCCCGACGCCGGCGGGGCGGGCACACATGCCGAGCAGTTCGCGCAGGCCTACAAGAAGATCGGCAACCTCTGGCTGGAGGTGTGGGGCAAGAGCGTGTTCAGCGTCGGCGGCGTCGCCGTCGGTTTCACGGAGACCGCCAACGCCTACACCAAGGCCGATGCGGCAGCCCACCCCAAGCCCGGACAGGCCGCGGAGCAGCGTCCGCGGCCCACCGTCATCGACAAGAAGCCCAAGTTCGGCAGCGTCCCTGACATCAAGTGGGGTGACAACGACGGCGGTGACGACTTGATCCGCGGTGCGATGGAGGGCATACCGGAGATTGTCCGGGACATCCTGCAGCCCGTCGCGAAGCACGTCTTCCGTGTCGGCAAGGTCGCGGACGTACACCCCTTCCCACAGCAGCACTACCTCAACTCGCACTGCCACAGCTGGATGAAGGCTTCGGCCGTCGTGACCACCACGGCGGACAACCTGACCATGGCCATCGGCCAGATCACCAACCACCAACAGGCCGACTGGGAAGCCGCCATGCGGACGTTCTGCAGCGCCCTGTGGGGCGGAACGTCGTGGGGCCAGTCCCGGCACGGCTACCAGTGGGCGCACACCACCGGCCCGCACGGGGCACAGACGGCCACGGGCAGCGAGCCGGTGATGACCGTTCTGAAGGACGCGGCGATCAAGATCAGCGACTGCCTGCGCGAGTACGCGGAAGCCGCCGTCGAGCTGAACCACGATGTCTCCGAAGAGCTCAAACGGGCCATGAAGCAGGCCGCGAAGGACATCATCGAGGACATCGAGAAGGCCAAGGAGAAGCCCAGCCTCAAGAGCATCACCGGTGCCGTCACCAGCGTGGTCGGCGGGGCCGCCGGACTCCTGCTGAAGTTCGACGTCAACACGGTCCTGAACCTGGACAAGGCCAAGCTGAACCGGATCGTGGACAAGTACACCGGCATCGTGGACGGCCTCACCACGCGCATGAACGCCCTCAAGGGCGTCCTGGACGAAGCACATATGAGCGCCCCGAAGTACGAGGCCGGCGTCGCCCGCGCGCACGGATTCGGCGCCCGCGCCCTGGAGGAGTTCAAGAGCACCTCGCAGACCTGGCTGAAGATCGACGCTGCCACCGGCAAGTACACGCTGGACCTGGCCGCCAACGAATGGATGGCGGACGGCCACACGCTGGACAGGCACGTGGGCAAGACGGACGAGCAGCTGGTACAGCGCCTGCGCGACCAGCAGTCTGGCGGCACGACCGCGGCCTGGCCCCACGGTAAGCCGAAGCCGAGCGGCGCCTCGTCCTTCCTGAACTATCAGCGGGCCCAGGAGCTCACCCAGTACAACATCAACCACAACGCCGCGGCGATCGACGCCTGGATCAAGGGGCCGCCGCCACCGGCCGAGGGTGATGTGCAGACCTTCAAGGCGACGGCGCCCAACGGCGAGGTCAGCGGCCGCAGTGTGAGCAAGCAGCCGACCGACCCGAACGACCCGCTGTCCGGGTTCAAGCAGGGCGGCATGCGCGCCAAGGCGGAGAACGTGACGGGCATCGACACGAGGATCAGATACGACAGCAGTCGCAATCCTCCGTTCACCGTCATGACGTCGATGCCCTCCAAGTCCTAGCTTGCGCTCCGCCGAGAAAGGCCAGCACCACATGTCCGTCGACCAGAAGTCCTGGGAAGCCGCGGTACGCCACCTGTACGAGGACGCGTACCCGTACGACGCCACGGGCCCGCGTCATCACCAGGACTGGGTCCTTGACGTTCTGGAACTGATGACCCGGGTGCCGGACCCGCGGGGCTGGACCGGTCTCGACGACGCGGCACAGGACCCGGAACGCGAGACGTCCCCCGCCTTCCCCTTCGTGGGCCACCCCCCGGAGTACGTCGCGAGGCGGCTCCAGGAGATCGATCGGGGCAGCGCGGAGAATCTGCTGCTGGCCCTCACCGACGACCACTGCACCCTGTCCAACCTGGAGCGCTTCACGGAGAGTGAGGAGGAACTGCGTGCGATGGCACGCACGATCCTCGCTCGTTACGGAGACGAGGCCACCTATCACACCAATGTCAAAAAGCCCGGCCATGTGAGCGGCACGCTCGACTTCACATCGTCCGGCTGGGCGTACAGCCCGCTGAGTGTCTACTCGGAGGACTACGGCCTGATCGTCGTCTCGGACGCCGAAGTCGGCATGTTCTGGAACTTCTCCGACCAGTGATCCGGCTGCCGATCCACGTGAGCGCAGCTCATGGACAGGTGCTTTGAGAGGATGGCCCCGTGCTGACCCGTTCCGCTTCCTACCCCGACCGGGAGACCGCCCAGTGGGCCACCCAGCAGGTGGTGACCACCAATGAGCAGGTCATCCACCGCTGGCTCGCCCAGGGAACTCGGGCCCGCCTCACCATCGAGGCGGCCTGGCCGTCCCGGGAGGAGCCCGTAGGCCGGGTACAGCTGGAGGCGATGCTGCTCGCCGGACAGGAACCGCTCGACGTCCGCGCCGCCCGGGTCGTACTGCGCCGCGAGCCGGCCAGCCCGTACGGGTTCGTCGTCCAGACCACCGTCCCGTTCTATCTGTAGAGGCAGCCCGACCGTGTCCATGAAGCCCCTCGAACACGACCGGCGCTACGGCGAGCTCGATCAGGTCATGCGTGCCTACCTCGGCCAGCCCGCGGACGATACGCCCGAGCAGCGCAGTCGCGCGCTGGAAGCCTACCTGCGCCATACCTGGCACACCCGCCCGTGGGCCATCGCGGAGGCGGAGCGCCAGCTGCGCGAGTACAGCCGCAACCCCCCTGGACGGTTGCGGATCGACCTCGGCGAGTTCTACGCCATCCCCGACGTCGGCATCCCCGAGTCCGCGATCGGTGACTGGCTCCTCGTGATCGCCGACCACCTCAAGCAGAGCATCGAGGATGGCGAGGTGCCGCCGCCGACGGCCCCGCAGACCCACTGGGAGTGGCACGCGCGTTTCCCGGAAGCCGCGCAGCTCCTGGGCGGCTGGTTCTCGCAGGACGTCGTCGACGAGTTCCCCGACCACGAGGCGGCGGTCGCGGACTACGCCGCCACCACGGCCCCCCAACTCGTCGCCCGCCTCATCGGTGAGCTCCACGAACTCCTCGCCCTCCCCCTCGACGAGGGCGACTACGCCCTGGCCGCCGCGGAACTGGGCATGGAGGTCGCCCCGCCCGAGCCGTTCTCCTACGGGGCGTGGTTCCAGTCGGTGGCGACGGTACTGGCGGGTGCCTGACCCGCTTGGTCGGGCTTTGGTGTCGCCGGCGGGGCTCGGGGCGGTAACCACCGTGACCTGCATGGGGGTTCGTCGTACGCTGGGATGATGAGGATTCCCAGGCAGGCTGCGCGGATCGTTGTTCTCTCGCCCGGTGGGGAGGTCTTCCTCTTCCGGGAGGACAACGTGGAGGTCGGGATCCACTGGCTGCCGCCCGGCGGTGGTATGGAGACCGGGGAGACGCCCGAGGAGTGCGTGCTGCGGGAGTTGCGGGAGGAGACCGGCTGGACCGATCTCGAGCCGCAGCGGCTGCTGTGCACCTGGGAGCACGACTTCACGCACCAGGGCGTCCCGGTCCGCCAGCACGAGCACATCTACGTGACCACCGGCCCGCGGCGCGATCCCGTACCGGAGTCGCCCGACGCGCACTGGCGGTGGCTGTCGCCCCGGGCGCTGGCCGCGCTCGGGGAGCCGTCGTGGCCGCCGCGGCTGGCCGAGCTGCTGGGGCGGCAGCAGCCCGTGCACCTGGGGCTGGTGGGCTGAGCCCGCCGGGCGGTTCAGTGGCGGGCGGCCGCCGTGGCCTTGGCGTACAGGGCGGCCGCGTAGTCGCCGAGGATGGTGCTGGTGGAGACGTCGTCGGTGTCGCCGCCCGTCAGGACGCCGATGATGCGGCCGTCGCGCGCGAGCCAGGCGCTGCCGCTCGTGCCGCCGGGGAAGTCCGCACAGTCGAAGCGCTGCTCGGTCGGGGTCTCGCGGACCGCCTGGGCGGTGCAGGTGCGCGGGACCTTGCGGTCCGCCGGGTAGCCGGTGACGGTGATCTCCTCACCGGTGCGGCCCGTGGTGTCCAGGGGGGCGCCGCCGGTCAGGTCCTCGATGTTGCGGCCCTTGTCGTCCGGGGCGAGGCGGGCGAAGGCGAGGTCGTAGTCGTCGTCGGTGTCGTCCGACCAGCGGGGGTCCTCGAAGACCTCCTCGATCTTCCAGGAGCCGTACGGAGCCTGGCCGTTCGCGTACGCGGGTGCGAAGACGGCGCCGCCCTCGTCGCCCTTGCCGGCGAGCAGGCAGTGCCCTGCGGTGACGATCAGGTTCTTGCCCGGGCTGCGCACGACGGTGGCGGTGCAGAAGTGGTCGCCCTGCACGCTGCCCTGGAACAGGGCTCCGGTGAAGGCCGCGGAGGTGCCCGGCTTCGGGGTGCCGGAGGTGGTCAGCTGGGGCTGCTTCCCTGATTGCGGGCGCGAACTCGCGGTGGGCGCGGGCTTCGCGGGGGCGGCTGCCTTGACGCGGGTTTCCGGTTGGCTGCCGGCGTCCGGCACCACGTAGGTCATGGCAGCGGACGCGCCGAGCGCCGCCGCGGCGCACAACACGCCGGTCACCAAGGTCCGCTTGTCCACCACTGCCGCCCCTTCAGCTTTGCTCTGGCGAAGCATGCCTTGGCGTTCCCGTTCGCCGCAAGGGGCGGGTCGGACAGATGCCGCCGCCTCGCCTGCCCCTCCCGTCCCACCGGCATCCGGTCGCCGGTTCGCCGGCGCTCCTGCGGTGCCGCGCCGGTGGCCCGTCATGCCCCCGCCCAGAGGCCCTCCGGGGTCAGTCCCAGCAGGTCGATCGCGTTGCCGCGCACGATGCGCTCGACGACGTCCGGCGCGAGGTGGCCCATCTGGCTCTCGCCGACCTCGCGGGATTTCGGCCAGGTGGAATC
The DNA here is from genome assembly GCF_040645035.1 of Streptomyces sp. NPDC046876. Classification (NCBI taxonomy): domain Bacteria; kingdom Bacillati; phylum Actinomycetota; class Actinomycetes; order Kitasatosporales; family Streptomycetaceae; genus Streptomyces; species Streptomyces sp. NPDC046876. Next base: position 9,412 of record NZ_JBEYXK010000028.1, read on the forward strand.
GGAGTGCGGGTAGTCCGTCTCGTAGAGGACGTTGCCGACGCCGATGGCGTCGAGGTTGCGCAGCCCGAAGGCGTCGTCGAAGAAACAGCCGAAGACGTGCTCGGCGAAGAGCTCGGCGGGCGGGCGCAGCACCTTGTCGGCGACGCCGCCCCAGCCGCGGTTCTCCTCCCACACCACGTTGGCGCGCTCCAGGATGTACGGGATCCAGCCGATCTGGCCCTCGGCGTACATGATCCGGAGGTTCGGGAAGCGCTCGAACTTGCCGCTCATCAGCCAGTCGACCATCGAGAAGCAGCAGTTGGCGAAGGTGATGGTGGAGCCGACGGCGGGCGGGGCGTCGGCCGAGGTGGACGGCATGCGCGAGGACGAGCCGATGTGCATGGCGATGACGGTGCCGGTCTCGTTGCAGGCGTCGAGGAAGGGGTCCCAGGCGTCGGTGTGGATGGAGGGGAGCCCGAGGTGCGGGGGTATCTCCGAGAAGGCGACGGCGCGCACCCCGCGCGCGGCGTTGCGCCGGACCTCGGCGGCGGCCAGTTCGGCGTCCCACAGGGGGATGAGGGTGAGCGGGATGAGCCGGCCGCGGGCTTCGGGGCCGCACCATTCCTCGACCATCCAGTCGTTGTACGCGCGGACGCCGAGCAGGCCGAGCTCGCGGTCCTTGGCCTCGGTGAAGGTCTGGCCGCAGAAGCGGGGGAAGGTGGGGAAGCAGAGCGCGGACTGGACGTGGTTGACGTCCATGTCGGCGAGGCGGTCGGGCACGGAGAAGGAGCCGGGGCGCATCTGCTCGTACGTGATGACCTCGAGCCGGATCTCGTCGCGGTCGTAGCCGACGGCGGTGTCGAGGCGGGTGAGGGGGCGGTGGAGGTCCTCGTAGACCCACCAGTCGCCGATCGGGCCGTCGTCCCCCTTGGCGCCCATGACCGGCGCGAACTTGCCGCCGAGGAAGGTCATTTCCTTGAGCGGTGCGCGGACGACGCGGGGGCCGGTGTCGCGGTAGCGGGACGGGAGCCGGTCCCGCCAGACATGGGGGGGCTCCACCGTGTGGTCGTCCACCGAGATGATCTTCGGGAAGGTCTCCATGGCTCTCACGGTAGCGTTTATCTGACGTACCGTCAGCTACTTGGGGGGTGATCGGTTCGACACGGGCTGACGGGTACGAGCAAGACAGGGCAGACTGGCCCTTACACCGACGGAAGGCAGGGGGGACGACAGATGGACGGCATACCGGCCATCCCGCACCAGCGGAACCACCCCGGGGCCGCCACGGCCGCCCCGGGGCCGAAGGCTGCGCCCGCCCCGGCGGCGCACACCCCCGCGCCCGAGGCGGCCCCGGCCGCGGGAGCACCCGTAGCCCCGGCCGCGCAAGCACCCGTAGCCCCGGCCGCGGGAGCACCCACCGCCGAATCCACGGCCGCCGCAGCGACCACCGCAGCCCCTTCGACCACCGCAGCCCCAGCAGCCGCAGCCGCAGCCGCAGCCGCCAAAGCCGACCCCGCCGGCTCCCGCTTCGCCGTCCTCGGCCCGATCCGCGCCTGGCGCGGCAGCGAGACCCTGCCCTCCGGCACCCCGCAGCAGCGCGCCCTGCTCGCCGCGCTGCTGCTGCGCGACGGCCGCACCGCCACCGCGGCCGAGCTGATCGACGCCATCTGGGGCGAGGACCCGCCGCAGCAGGCCCTGGCCACCATCCGGACGTACGCCTCCCGCCTGCGCAAGGTCCTCGCGCCGGGCACGCTCGTCACCGAGTCCGGCGGCTACGCCATCCACACCCCCACCGGCACCCTCGACCTCGGCGTCGCCCGCACCCTCGCCGCCGACGCCGAGCAGGCCCGTACCGGCGGCGACCGCGCCCTCGCCCGTACGCTGCTCGCCCGCGCCCTCGACCTGTGGGACGGCGAGCCGCTCGCCGGGGTCCCGGGACCGGCCGCCGAGACCGAGCGCTCCCGGCTCGTGGAGTGGCGCCTGCAGCTGCTGGAGACCCGCCTCGACCTGGACCTGGAGGTCGGCCACCACGCCGAGGCCGTCTCCGAGCTGACCGCCCTGACGGCCGCCTATCCGCTGCGCGAGCGGCTGCGCGAGCTCCTCATGCTCGCCCTGTACCGCAGCGGCCGGCAGGCCGAGGCCCTCGCCGTCTACGCCGACACCCGCCGCCTCCTCGCCGACGAGCTCGGCGTCGACCCGCGGCCCCAGCTGGCCGCGCTGCAGCAGCGCATCCTGCGCGCCGACGCCGAGCTGGCCTGCGCCGAGGCCCCGGCCCGGGCCGCCGCGCCCCGCCACGTCCGACCCGCCCAACTGCCCGCCACCGTGCCCGACTTCACGGGCCGGGCCACCTTCGTCTCCGAGCTCCGCGACATCCTCTCCACCGCCGACGGCCAGGTCATGGCCGTCTCCGCGCTCGCCGGGATCGGCGGCGTCGGCAAGACCACCCTCGCCGTGCACGTCGCGCACGCCGCCCGCCCGCACTTCCCCGACGGCCAGCTCTACGTCGACCTCCAGGGCACCGAGCCCCGCCCCGCCGAGCCCGTCGCCGTCCTCGGCTCCTTCCTGCGGGCGCTCGGCACCCCCGACACCGCGATCCCGGACACCGCCGACGAGCGGGCCGCGCTCTACCGCTCCACCCTCGACGGCCGGCGGGTCCTGGTCCTGCTCGACAACGCCCGCGACGCCGCCCAGGTCCGCCCGCTGCTGCCGGGCACCGCCGGGTGCGCCGCGCTGGTGACCAGCCGGGTCCGCATGGCGGGCCTCGCCGGGGCCCATCTCGTCGACCTGGACGTGATGAGCCCCGAGGAGGCCCTCCAGCTGTTCACCCGGATCGTGGGCGCCGAGCGGGTCGGCGCCGAGCGGCAGGCCGCCCTCGACGTCGTCGGCGCCTGCGGCTTCCTGCCCCTCGCGATCCGCATCGCCGCCTCCCGGCTGGCCGCACGCCGCACCTGGACCGTCTCCGTCCTCGCCGCCAAGCTCGCCGACGAGCGCCGCCGCCTCGACGAGCTCCAGGCCGGCGACCTCGCCGTCAAGGCCACCTTCGAGCTCGGCTACGGCCAGCTGGAGCCCGCCCAGCAGCGCGCGTTCCGCCTCCTCGGCCTCGCCGACGGGCCCGACATCTCGCTCGCCGCCGCGGCTGCCGTACTCGACCGGACCGAGCACGACACCGAGGACCTGCTGGAGGCTTTAGTCGACTGCTCGCTCCTCGAATCGGCAGCCCCGGGCCGCTACCGCTTCCACGACCTCGTACGCCTCTACGCGCGTGCGTGCGCCGAGCGCGACGAGCAGCCGGCGAGCGAGCGGGACGCCGCCCTGGACCGCCTGCTGGACTTCTACCTCGCCACCGCCTCCGCCGTGTACGCGGTCGAGCGGCCCGGCGACCGGCTCCCCGCCCACCTGGCCGCCACCGACTATCCCGGTCTGCGCTTCACCGAACCCCGCTCCGCCCTGGACTGGCTGTACGCCGAGGCCGACCCGCTGCTGGCCTGCGTACGGCAGTCCTCCGTACGCACGACCGGGCAGGCGGACGTGCTGCGCCGGGCCGTGGACCTGCTGTGGGCGGCCAAGGACCTCGCCGAGTCCGGAGCCAACTCCAAGCAGTACGAGTCCGCCGCCGCAGCCCTGCGCGACGCCGCGCACGCCGCGAAGGACCCGCACGCCGAGGGCCGCGCCCGCACCGCCCTGACCAACGTCCACCTCGTCGCCGGCCGCTTCGCCGAGGCCGACGACGAGGCCCGGCAGGCCATGGTCCTGGCCCGGGAGGCCGGCGACCCGCTGCCCAGCTGCTGGGCGCCCAACGACCGCGGGATCATCGCCCTCTACCAGGGCCGGCACGCCGACGGCGAGCGCTACCTGCTGGAGGCCATCGAGAACTTCCGCGCCGACGGCAACCACATCGGCGAGGCCAGCGCCCTGTGCAACCTCTCCCGCATCCACGTGGAGCTGGGCCGGCTCGGCAGCGCGATCGACCTCGCCGAGCAGGGCATCGCCATATACGACCGGATGGGCCTGACCCTGCGGCTCGCCAACGGCCGCTACGCGCTCGGCATCGCGCTGACCGAGGCGGGCCGGCTCGGCGAGGCGCAGGCGCAGCTGACCGAGGCCCTGTCGCTCTTCCACGACAACCGCCAGCCGCTGTGGGAGGGTGTCACGCACTTCCGGCTGGCGGTGGCCCACCTGGCGGCGCACCGTCCCACGCTGGCCGCCGCGCATGCGGAGCAGGCGATCGCGCTGCGCGGGATCGGCGGGGAGTGGCGGCGGGCCACGGTGCTGACCGTCCTCGGCAAGGCGCTGCGGCGGCTCGGGCAGCGGGACCGGGCGCGGGTGTGCTGGCGGGACGCGGAGTCGATCTTCGCGCAGCTGGGGTCGGCGGAACTGGCCGAGGTGCAGGCGCTCTTGGCTTCGGAAATCGCGGCCTGACGGGCCGGGTTACCCTCTGAGCTGCGCGGACGGAGAGCTGAACGAGGCATTCATCGTTCGTTTATCGCCGCGCGCCACCATGGATGCATCGACTCACCGCGTCGGGGGGCGTGGAGAGTCCGCTGGAGGAACGCCCGTTCGGCGGTCCGCGGGGGAATCGCCGAACGGGCCCGACCCATCCATCAGGAGATCCGATGACGACGAACGAGAACAGCCTGCCGGCCGACGCCGACATCATCCCGCTCGACAACCACGCTTCGGGCATCGAGATCAAGCCGCTCGACAGCCACGTGGGGAACGCCGACATCACGCCGATGGACAACCACGCCTCCGGCATCGAGATCAAGCCGCTCGACAAGCCCGCTGCGGACGAGGAGATCGTGTCGCTGGACAACCACGCGTCCGGTCCGCGTCCGTAAGTCCGCACGACGTCCCACGGGGGATACGGGGGAGACGGGGGACGCACGCGGGAGCTCCACCACGGGGGATTCACGGGGGAATCAGGTGGAGCTCCTCCACCGGGGGGGACCCGGGGGAGCACGACCCCACGGGGGAAACACGGGGGAGCACGACCCGCGGGGGAAACACGGGGGAGCACGGGGGAGCACGGCCCCCGGGGGACACGGGGGAACGACCGTCCCACGGGGGAGCACGGGGACCGGAACCACGGGGGAGCACAACGCAGGGAACGGCGGCCGCGGTGGCCCGGAGGGGGAGCCACCGCGGCCGCCGCGCTGCGTGCGCCTCTACGCTGGGGGTGTGTTCACCTCACAGGGACCGAGCCTGCGCGAGCTCGCCGTACAGGCGCTCTCTTCGGTCGAGCGGGGCTACGACCTGCTCGCGCCGAAGTTCGACCACACGCCGTTCCGCACCCCGGACCGCGTCCTCGACGCCGTCGAGGAGACCCTCGCCCGGTACGAGGGCTCCTTCGGCTCCGGGCTGGACCTGTGCTGCGGCACCGGCGCCGGCATCGGCATGCTGCGCCGGCTGTGCCGGGAACGGGTCACCGGCGTCGACCTGAGCGCGGGCATGCTGGCCGAGGCCGAGCGGGTGTACGGGGACGGCGGGGGCGGCGGTGACGGCGGCACGGGTGACACCGCCGGCCGGGTCGGTTTCGTACGGGCCGATGCGCGGGCGCTGCCGGCCGCGCTGGACGACACGTACGACCTGGCGGTCAGCTTCGGGGCCTTCGGGCACTTCCTGCCGGCCGAGCGGCCCGCCCTGTTCTCCGGCGTCCACCGGGTGCTGCGCGCGGGCGGGGTGTTCGCCTTCCCGATCGGGGCGCCGCTCGCGCCGGCCTCGCCCCTGTGGTGGATGGTCGCCGGCTTCGACGCGGCGATGCGGGTGCGCAACGCGGTGTGGCGGCCGCCGTTCGTCATGTACTACCGGACCTTCCCGCTGGGCGGGGTCCGGGCGGACCTGCGGGCGGCCGGGTTCACCGTGGAGACCGTACCGCTGGAGCAGTTCGGCCGGCGTCCGGACGGCAGCCCGCGCTGGCGGCTGGTGCTGGCCCGCAAGGGCCACCGCGAGGAGTCCCGCGAGGACTCCCGCGAGGACTCCCGCCAGGGCTCCCACCCGGCCTGACGCCGCTGCTCCCGCTACCGGGCGCGCAGCTCCCGCTTGAGGACCTTGCCGCTCGCGTTGCGCGGCAGTTCGGTGACGAACTCCACGGCGCGCGGGACCTTGTAGTTGGCCATCTCCCGCCGCGACCAGGCGATCAGGCCGTCGGCGGTGAGGGTGGAGCCGGGGCGGCGCACCGCGTACGCCTTGCCGACCTCGCCGAGGCGGGGGTCGGGGATGCCGACGACGGCGACGTCGGCGATGTCCGGGTGCAGGCCGAGGAGCTGCTCGATCTCGGCGGGGTAGGCGTTGAAGCCGCCGACGATGAACATGTCCTTGATCCGGTCGGTGATGCGCAGGTTGCCGTCGGGGTCCAGGACGCCGACGTCGCCGGTGCGCAGCCAGCCGTCCGGGGTGATGGCCTCGGCGGTCTCGGCCGGTGCCTCGAAGTAGCCCTGCATGACGTGGTGGCCGCTGACCCACACCTCGCCGGCCTCGCCCGCGGGCAGCGCGGTGCCGTCGGCGGCGGCGATGCGGATGCGGGTGCCGGGGATGGCGCGTCCTGAGGTGGCGGCGATGACGTGGTCCGGGTCGCCGCGGCGGCACATGCTGACGATGCCGCTGGCCTCGGAGAGCCCGTACGCGGTGAGCACGGTGGCGATGCGCAGTTCGCCGCGGAGCCGCTCGACGAGCCGGAGCGGGACGACGGCGGCGCCGGTGACGACGAGGCGCAGCGCGGAGAGGTCGTGGTGGTCGCGCTGGGGGTGGTCGAGGAGGGACTGGTGGAGGGTGGGCGGGCCGGGGAGTACGGAGATCCGCTCGGCGGCGATGTTGGCGAGGGCGGTGTCCACGCTGAAGACCGGCTGGGGGACCATCGTGGCCCCGCGCATGAGGCAGGCGAGGATGCCGGCCTTGTAGCCGAAGGTGTGGAAGAACGGGTTCACGATCAGGTAGCGGTCGCCCTCGCGCAGGCCCGCGAGCCCGCTCCACACCTCGTAGCAGCGCAGGGACTGGGCGTGGGTGATGACGGCGCCCTTGGGGCTGCCGGTGGTGCCGGAGGTGTAGATGATGTCGGAGGGGGCTTCGGGGCGGATGGCTTCGGCGCGCTGCCGCACCGCCGCGGCGGGCACGGCATCGCCTCCGGCCAGGAAGTCCTTCCAGGTCCGGAAGTCGGCGGGCGCGTCGTCGGAGAGCACGACGACCTGCTCGAGGTGCGGCAGCCCGGGCAGCGGCCCGCGGCCGGCCGCGGTCTCGCGGCCGCCCGCGGTCTCGCGGCCGCCCGGGGTCTCGGGGCCGACCCCTGGCCCGGTGGCCGCCGGCCCGTCCGGCCCCTCCCCCGCCGGGGCCTTCCCCGCGGCTCGGCGCAGGGAGGCCACGTAGGAGGTGCCGAGGAAGGTGCCGGTGACGAAGAGCAGGCGGGCGCGGCTGCGGCGCAGGACGTACGCCGCCTCCGTGCCCTTGAAGCGGGTGTTGAGCGGGACGAGGACGGCGCCGGCCGAGACCGCTCCCAGGGCGGAGACGATCCAGTCGAGGGTGTTGGGCGCCCAGACGGCCACGCGGTCGCCGGCCCGGATGCCGGCGGCGATCGCGGCGGCCGCGGCCCGCTCGACGCGGGCGCCGAGCTCGGCGTAGGTGATGCGGGTGCGGCCCTCGACCACCGCCTCCCGGTCGGCGTACCGCGCGGCGGCGTCGCGCACCAGTCCGGCGATGCTCCCCCAGCGCAGGTCCCCCCGCGCGTCCTCGACCTCCGGTGTCGCCGCGGGTGCGGCGCCGGCGCCGGCTGCCCCTGCGTCCTCGTCCATCGTCCGACCTCCCCGGGAACCAGTAGCTGACTGTTCGTCAGATTAGCTGTAGCCTTCGCGGCTGTCAGCACTGGCGCAAGCCCCCGGAGGTGGCGATGGCGGCAACACTCAAGGACGCCACGGCGATAGTCGGCATCGGGCAGACGGCCTTCGCCCGGCAACTCCCCCAGTCCGAGAAGGAACTGGCCTGCCGGGCGATCCTCGCCGCCCTCGCGGACGCCGGCATCGCACCCTCCGAGGTCGACGCCTTCGCCTCGTACACCATGGAGGAGACCGACGAGGTCGAGGTCGCCAAGGCCATCGGCGCCGGCGACGTCACCTTCTTCTCCAAGGTCGGCTACGGCGGCGGCGGCTCATGCGCCACCGTCGGCCACCTCGCCGCCGCCGTCGCCACCGGCCAGGCCACCGTCGGCGTGGCCTGGCGCTCCCGCAAACGCGGCTCCGGCCCCAGACCGTGGAAGAACACCGCGGTCCAGCTGCCCACCCCCGGCCAGTGGACCCGCCCCTTCGGGCTGCTGCGCCCCGCCGACGAGATCGCGATGCTGGCCCGCCGCTACATGCACGAGTACGGCGCCACCCGCGACCACCTCTTCAACGTGGCCATGGCCTGCCGCAACCGGGCCAACGAGAACCCCGCCGCGATCATGTACGAGCGGCCGCTGACCCGCGAGATGTACATGACCTCCCGCATGATCAGCGAGCCGCTGTGCCTCTTCGACAACTGCCTGGAGACCGACGGCGCGCTGGCCTGCGTCATCGTCTCCGCCGAGCGGGCCCGGGACTGCCGGCAGCAGCCGGTGTACGTGCACGCCGTCGCCCAGGGACTGCCCGCCCAGCACCACGGCATGGTCAACTACTGGAACGACGACCCGCTGTCCGGGCCCGCCTGGACCGCCGCCCGGCACCTCTGGAAGCAGGCCGACTTCGGGCCGCAGGACGTCGACGTCGCCCAGATCTACGACGCCTTCACCCCGCTGATCCCGCTGTCCCTGGAGGGCTACGGCTTCTGCGGGCGCGGCGAGGGCGGCGCCTTCACCGAGGGCGGGGCCCTGGAGACGGGCGGCCGGCTGCCGATCAACACCGGCGGCGGGGGCCTGTCGGAGGCCTACGTCCACGGCTTCAACCTGATCAACGAGGGCGTCAAGCAGCTGCGCGGCACCTCCACCGCCCAGGTGCCGGACGCCGCGACCTGCCTGGTGACGGCAGGCGAGGGCGTCCCGACGTCCGCGATCCTGCTGCGCGCGTGAGGAGCGAAGCCATGACGAACACGACGACCGCCACTGCTGCTCTTCCTCTTCCTGCCGAGGGCCTGCTCCTGCCCGTCCCCGACGAGGACGGCGCCCCGTTCTGGGAGTACGCCGCCCGCGGCGAACTCCGCATCCAGGCCTGCACCGCCTGCGGCAGACTCCGCTTCCCGCCGCGCCCCTGCTGCCCGCACTGCCAGTCCTTCGACTCCGCGTGGCAGCCGATGAGCGGCAAGGGCCGGATCTGGTCGTACGTGCGGCCGCATCCGCCGCTGCTGCCCGCGTACGCCGCGCAGGCCCCGTACAACGTGGTCCTCGTGGAGCTCGCCGAGGCCCCGCACATCCGGCTGGCCGGGAACCTGGTCACGGCTGCCGACGCCCCGCTGAACTCGGTGGATCCGGACCGGCTGCGGATCGGCGCGCGCGTACAGGTGGTGTTCGGGCAGGCCGGCGGCTTCGCCGTGCCGCGCTGGGTGCTGGAGCGGCCGTGACGCTGCGGGTGGAGCGGGACAAGGCCGACGGGGTCGCGGTCGTCACCCTGGACCGGGAGCGCCGCCACAACGCGATCGACCTGGCAACGGCGTCCGATCTTTCCGCACTGTGGCGGGAGTTGCGCCACGACGACGAGATCCGGGCGGTGGTGCTGACGGGGTCGGGCGAGGCCGCGTTCTGCACGGGCATCGACCGGGACGTCACCGTGCCGCAGCCCTCCTCTCCGTACTCGGTCGACGATCCGTTGCAGGCGATCGGCCCGAAGGCGGGCGACCTGTGGAAACCGGTCGTGGCCGCGGTCAACGGGATGGCGTGCGGCGGGGCGTTCTACCTGCTGGGCGAGTCGGAGTTCCTCATCGCCTCGCGGACCGCGACGTTCTTCGACCCGCACACCTCGTACGGCATGGTCAGCGCGTACGAGGCGGTGTACATGGCGCAGCGGATGCCGTTCGGGGAGGCGGCCCGGATGTCCCTGATGGGGACGGCGGAACGGCTCTCGGCGCAGCGCGCGTGCGAGATCGGGCTGGTCTCGGAGCTGGCCGAGCCCGGGGAGCTGCTGGAGGCGGCCCTGCGGGCGGCGCGGACGCTGGCCTCCTTCCCGACGGAGGCGGTACAGGGCACCGTACGGGCCCTGTGGTCGGCAAAACAGGCGGCCCTGCACCAGGCCCTGACCCAGGCCCCGACCCTGATCGCCCTGGGAAACCTACCCCCGGAGCAGCAGACCGCCCTGTTCACGAGCCGCCGCGCAACACCGAAACCCCGGGTGCGCTGACAGTTTTCATACATAAGATCAAGGCCTGTGGCACCGGGGGAGGCTCAATGCCAGTTGGTTCGGGCCCGGGTCGGCTCCGGGACAAGTGGACTGGTACCACGTACCCGCGCAGCGGGGTCGTGCCTGTGTCCGCTGCGGAGGTCCGGGAAGCGCTGCTCGCGGTCAACGGCCCGTCCAGGCGGTTCGTCGTGCGCCACGGCACCCCGAAGGAAGGTGCCGACCTGGTGGCCGAGTGCGAGATCCCTGCCCTCGACGTGGTCCTCAAGACTCGGATGCGCCTGAACGCTTCGGCAAACGAGGTGCGTGTCCTCGAAGAGCGGTGGGGCCCGACCCCCGAGGGCTCGGGTCGGCAATACGGCCGCGGGCCGGCGGACAGGGTCTACCGGCAGTGGGAGTTCAAGCAGGGTGCGGACGGCCGTCGACACAAGGTCGAGGCCTTCCGCTTCGACACCCGGGACATGAGGAATCCCCTGCAGAAGGTGGTCCTCGGCAGGGGATGGACCTGGCGCGGCGTGCTGTTCAGGCTATGACCGCGATACGGCTCCGCATCAGGTGATCTTGCCGACCTGGCAGCGCTGGACGTCGCCGACCTTGCCGGGGTTGGCCATCGGGACGGGGACCTTCCGGGTCTCGCGCGGCTTCAGGGTGACGCGGACCGTCATCTGGTCGACAGTGCCCGCCTTGCCCTCGAAGGTGACCGGCACGTCGACGTTGCGCTCGGTGTCGAGGTCGGAAGTCACCTGGAGTTCGGCCAGCGGGCGGCCGGACCCTGCGCAGGAGACGACCGTGGCGTGGGCGGGCGCGCCGCTCTGCTTGTTCTTGCTGCTGCCGCTGCTGCTGTTGCTGTTGCTGTCATTGCTGCTGCTGTGGCTCTTGCCGGACGAGCAGCCGTGGCCGCCGCTGCCGTGCTTGCCGTGACCGGACGAGAAGCCGGTGAGCGAGAGCACCACGACCGCGAGTGCTGCACTGAATCTGATACGACGTCCGGCCACCATGGCGCGATTCCTTCCCCCGGGACAACGGCGGGACACGCTACCAAACGGCTCCGACAGGACTGCCACAGCGCATTCTTCGCGCCAGTCGTGCAACCGCGCACCACCCTCCCCCCGTCCTTCACTGCATTCGCACACGATGCCGACGCCGCACGGCGAAGTGGCATGGTTGTCATGCATAGGATCAGGGTCTGCCGACGGGGGAGACACAACATGTCAGTTGAATCCGGCCAGGACCGGCACGTGGAGATGCGGCTCAATCATGTGCCGATGGACCCGGGCGGTTCCGGTGGTTCCGGTGGCGGGCAGGCGGACTTCGCATCCTCCGCCGCCGACAAGAAGGCAGCCGCCAACACCATCGAGACCGAGCTCGAGCCGAACACCAAGAAGGCCGCCGAGCACGCGGACGACGCCACCAGCACCGCCCAGAAGGGCTTCGACGGCTGGGAGACGGCCGCAGGCCTGAAGACGGTCGCGGAGACCTGGGACAAGCAGGTCAAGGTGCTGATGGGCAGGCTGTCCTCGGAGAAGGGCGCGCTGCGCGGGGCCTCGGGCCTGTTCGTGCAGAACGACTACGGCGTCGGCGGCTCCTTCCCGGGCTCGAAGTCCAAGCTGAACGGCCTGTAGGGGGAACCGAGCTGTGGCACTGAACTACCACGAGGTCATGACCACCGACCTCGGTCTGCTGACGACGGCGGCCGGCAAGTGGGACTCGATGGCCGCCGAACTGAACAAGGTCGAGACCCGCTACGGCGACACCGTCCAGAAGATCACGCTGGGCAACACCTGGGTCGGCGTCAGCGCCGGCACCGCCCAGAGCGGCTTCGCATCGACGCGCTACGAGTACGCCGCCGCGCAGACCCAGGCCAAGGCGATCGCGAGCCTGCTGCGCGATGCGCACACCCAGTTCGCCGACTTGAAGAAGAAACTCGAAAGCGCCCGCGACGACGCGATAGCCGCCGGCATGTCCGTCTCCGAGCAGGGCCGCGTCGCCTTCGACTGGTCCAAGCTCACCCCCGCCGAGCGCAGCGCCTACCACCACGACCCCGACGGCCAGAAGACCATCAGTGAAGCCGTCACCAAGTGGCAGAAGCACATCGACGACCGCGTCAAGGCGGTCGACGAGCTCGACCAGAACGTCAAGCTCGCGCTGAGCGCCGAGGTCATCGACAGCAACAAGGACGCCTTCGGCAAGGGCGCCGACGCCACGTTCAACGGGTTCAACGCCGGCGCCAAGGGCAAGCTGGACGAGGCCGTGAAGGACGGCAAGCTCCTGCAGGCCGCCACCGCCGCCGACGGAAAGCCGAAGGACGACGGCGTCACGGTGACCGGCCCCGATGTCGGCCTCACCATCAGCGGCGTCAAGAACGGCAAGGAAGGCCAGGTCAAGGCCTACGCCGACCTCTTCCACGCCAAGGCGGAGGGGTCGACCACCATGGGCGGGGTCAAGCTCTCCGGCATCGACGACCTCACCGTGGGCGCCCGCGCCAGCGCGAGTTGGGGCCTGACCGACAAGGGCGTCAACGGCAAGGCCGAGGTGTCCGCAGGCGTCCGTACGCTGACGGGCGGCAAGGCCGAGTACGGCCACGTCGGCGTCAACGGGCGCGTCGAGGGCTTCGCCGGCGCCGAGGCCCAGGCCGGTGTCGGCGCGGGCAAGGACGGCCTGAACGCCAGTGCGAAGGCGTTCGCCGGCGCCAAGGCCACCGCGGCCGGCGGCGGCGAGATCGCCGGCATCGGCGCCGGCGGTACGGCCGAGGGCTGGGCCGGTGCGGGCGTCGAGGCCAAGGCCACCTTCGGCAAGGGCGACGACGGCAAGTGGCACATCGGCGGCAAGGTGGGTGTCGCCGTCGGCGTCGGCGGATCCGTCGGCGCGGAGTTCACGGTCGACCCCCACAAGGTGGGCGAGGCCTTCGACGATGCGGCCGACGCGGTCGGCGACTTCGCCGGCGGGGTCAAGGACACGGTCGGCGGCTGGTTCGACTGATGTACGTTTCCCAGGGATCCGAGGAACAGGAAGGGGGCCCCGAAATGCCCGCGACACTGCCCGTGCCGATCGAATTCAGCCTGCCGGAGGGCTGGCAGGCGGCCCCACCGGACGAGGTCGGCGCCCCCGACGTGGCCTTCATCGCGCTGCACCCGCAGCCCGACGCCGGCTTCACCGCCAACATCACCATCGACGGCGACTTCCTGCCCGACGAGGTGACGCTGGAGGAACTGGCCGACGCCTCGGTGGACCGCGTGCGCGAGGCCACGGGCTCCGTGGCCCTCGTCGGCCGCCGCGAGATCGGCTCCCCCGAGTCGCCGGGCCTCACCCAGCGCCTCGCCCTGTCGGCCGTCGTCGCCGGCGCCGCCCGCGACCTCGCCCAGACGCAGGTGTACATGACCATCGTGGACGCCGTGGACCCGCACAAGCGCGCCATGATCCGCACCGTCCTGACGGCCACCGCCGCCCAGCACGACAGCGTCCTGCCGGACTTCCAGGCCTTCCTGCGCACGGTACGGCCGGACACCGGGACGGGGGCCTGACGGTGGGTCTGTTCGACAAGCTCAAGGGCACCCGGCACCCGGCGGACGGTGTCGCACCGCGGCCCGCCGCCGAGGTCCGGGAGGCGCTGCTCGCGGTCGGCGGCGCGGACAAGCCGTACGTCGTGCGCAACGCCCGCCCCGAGGAGAAGGCCGACCTGGTGGCGGAGTGGCGGGTCCTGGAGCCCGCCTGGCGGAACTTCTTCATCACCTCCCGCCTCGACCGCACCCTGAAGATCAGGCTGCGCCTGGTCGCCGACAAGCGCGAGGTGCGGGCGCTCGACGAGCAGCTGGAGGTCAGCTGGATCGGCGACACCCCCCGGATCGTGGTGTCGGCCGAGGCGAGCCGCGGGCAGGTGAACACGGTCTCCAAGCGGTGGACGATCGAGAAGGGCCCCGACGGCCGCCGCGGCCTGACCGAGGACTTCGGCTTCGATGCCTCGGAGCTGAAGGAGCCGCTGCGCGAGGCGGTCCTCGGCGCGGGCTGGACCTGGCGCGGCGTCCTCCTCAAGCTGTGAGCCGCCGCCGACTGTGGGACCGGTACATGGGCACGCACCACGCCGATGCGGGCGCCGTGCCGGTCCCCACGCAGGAGCTCCGGCACGCGCTGCTCGCGCTGAACGGGACGGGCGTGCCCTTCGGCATACGCGAGGCCGGCGGCGGGAAGGCCGACCTGCTGGCCGAGTGGCGGGTCCTGGAGCCCGCCTGGGGCTCCGGCACCAACCGCCGGCAGGTGGAGCGGACCTTCAAGATCTGGATGCGGCTGCTGCCCCAGGAGCGCGAGGTCCGCGCCATGGACGAGCAGCTGGCCGTGACGCGCGCCGGGCCGCCGCCGGGCTGGGTCGTGCAGCGCGAGGGCGGCCGCGGGCCGATCCGCAGGGTGCAACGGCAGCGGACGCTCGAACGGGGGCCTGACGGCCGCCGCCACTGGGTCGAATCGTTCCGCCTGGACACCCGGGACATGAAGGACCCGCTGCGCAAGACCGTGGTCGGCGCAGGGTGGACCTGGCGCGGGGCGTTCCGGCTCTGACGGGGGTTTGCGGCTGTGACGGATACGGCCGGACGGCCCCGTCCCCGAGGGGGAGGGGCCGTCCGGCCGTGTCAAGTCTGTGTGCCCGAAGGGTCAGGCCTGCTCGACGACGCCCGAGGCCGCGATCTCGATCTTGGCGCGGGTGGCGCCCGAGGGGGAGCCCAGCTTCTCGATCTGGTCGACGATGTCCTTGCCCTCCACGACCTCGCCGAAGACGACGTGCTTGCCGTCCAGCCACGGGGTGACGACCGTGGTGATGAAGAACTGCGAGCCGTTGGTGTTGCGGCCGGCGTTCGCCATCGACAGCAGGTACGGGCGGTCGTGCTTCAGCTGGAAGTTCTCGTCCGCGAACTTCTCGCCGTAGATGCTCTTGCCGCCGGTGCCGTTCTGGTTGGTGAAGTCACCGCCCTGCAGCATGAACTGCGGGATGACGCGGTGGAACGGCGAGCCCGCGTAGCCGTAGCCGTGCTGGCCGGTGGCCAGCTCGCGGAAGTTCTTCGTGGTCTTCGGGACCACGTCGTCGAAGAGGCGGAAGACGATGCGGCCCGCGGACTGGCCGTCGATGTTGATGTCGAAGTAGACGTTGCTCATGGGGTACATCCTGTCACTCCCGGTACCGTGCGCCACTCGGCGGGGCCGAAACCCCGCCGCCCGCCGCGGCCCGCGGTTCAGCCGGACGTACGGGTGCCCGTCCCCTTCGCCGCGTCCAGGGCGTACACGCAGCGGTCCTTGCTGCAGGCGTAGACGACGCCGCCCTCGGCCACCGGCGCGCCGGCGATCTCGCCGCCCGTGGCCAGCTTCCAGCGCAGCTGCCCGCCGGCCGCGTCCAGCGTGTACAGGCAGTGGTCGGCCGAGCCGAAGTGGACGCGCCCGTCGGCGACGGCCGGCGGGCCGGTGATCTCGCCGCCCGCGGCGAACCGCCACTTCGGGGTGCCGGTGACCGCGTCGAGCGTGTACAGGGCACTGCCCGCGCCGAGGTGGACGTTGCCGCCGGCGACCAGCACCGGGTCGGCGGAGGGCCGCGGCTCGGTGGCGATGCGCCAGCGGTCCTTGCCGGTGGCGGCGTCCAGGGCGTAGACGGTGCCGAGGTAGTCGGCGAGGTAGACGCCGCCGCCGGTGACGGCCGGGCCGGGCGCGAAGGCGGGCGGGGCCAGGAAGACCGCGGGGGCCTCGAAGTGCCAGCGGACCCGGCCGGAGGCGCGGTCGACGGACAGGACGCGGGTGCCGGCGGCGACGTAGACGTTGCCGTCCGGGCCGGGGGTGACGCGTACGGGGACGTTGCCGCAGGAGGCCGCGTCGCCGATCGGGTAGGACCAGGACTCCAGGCCGCTGCGGGCGTCGAGGGCGCGCAGCCGGGCGTCCTGCCACACGTACACGGTGCCGTCGTGCAGGACGGGCGCCGCCTCGGGGGTCTCGAAGTCGCTCTGGGCGCCGGTCAGCTCCCACAGCTTCTGCCCGTTGGAGGCCTCCCAGCCCTGTACGCCGCCGCCGCGGGTGGCGGTGATCACGGTGCCGCGTTCGGCGCGCAGGGCGTACACCCAGGCTTCGGTGGACAGCCGCCAGCGCTCGGCGCCGTCGGAGGCGTCGAGGGCGTAGAGGGAGGGTCCGTCGGAGGCGTGGATGCGGCCCTCGGCGACGGCCATGGACCAGGCCACGTCGCGGGTCTTGAACTGGCGGCGGCCGGTGGCGACGTCCAGGGCGTGCACCTCGAAGGAGGTGACGTAGAGCAGGTCGCCGGCGACGGTCGGGGTGCCCCAGACCTCGTTCGACATGCGGAACCGCCAGGGGCGCCAGCGGCCGCTGTCGGGGGCCTGGCCGGGCGCGGGCACGGCGGGCGACGACGCCCCGGCCGCGGAGGCCCCGGGGGACGCCGAAGACGCCGGGGACGCCGGGGCGGGCAGGTGCCCGGAGGCGGGTGCGGCGCCGCCGGGCGGACGGACCCAGCCGGTCGCGGAGTCGACCGCCCCGGCGTGCGCGGCGGGCGCTGCGGCGGTGGCGCGCGGCCCCGGCCCGATCGGGACGGGGGAACCGCCGAGGCGGACGGGCTCGCCGGACGGTGCGGGCGCGGCGGGCCGCGGCGGGTGCTGCGGGCGCTGCGGGAGGGGCTGGCCGGTGCGGGGGTCGGTCCACGGGTCGGCGGCGCCGCGGGGCTCGCGGCGCTGGGTGGGGCCGCCGTCGGAGGCCGGGCGGCCGCCGCTGCTTCCGCGGGGGCCGGGGGCGGGGACGGAGTGGGTGCGCTGGCCGCCCGCACGCCGGGTCTCGATCATCGCGACGGCCCGGCCCGGCAGCCACGCGGAGGCGGTGCCGCTGTCGTCGCCGCCGTCGAAGAGGTGCGGGGCGAGCTGCGCCTGGAGGTCGGCCGGGGTGGGCCGCAGGGAGGCGTCCATCTGCATGCAGGACTCGATGAGCGGGCGCAGCTCGTCGGGCAGCCCCTCGAGGTTGGGTTCCTCGCGCAGCAGCATGAACACCGTCTCGACCGGGTTGGCCCCGTGGTACGGCGGGTGTCCGGTCGCGGCGAAGACCAGCGTCGAGCCGAGGGAGAAGACGTCGCTGGCGCCCTTGACGCTGCGGGAGTCCTTGGCCTGCTCGGGCGACATGTAGGCGGGGGTGCCGACGGCGACGTTCGTCATGGTCAGGCGGGTGTTCGAGACGCCGCTGGCAATACCGAAGTCGATCACGCGGGGGCCGTCCTCGACCACCAGCACGTTGGACGGCTTCAGGTCGCGGTGGACCAGGCCCGCCCCGTGGATGGACTGCAGGGCCTCGGCGATGCCGGCGGCGAGCCAGCGCACGGCCTGGGCGGGCATCGGCCCGCACTCGTTGACGATCTCCTCCAGGGAGGGCGCGGGGACGTACGCGGTCGCCAGCCACGGCACGGCGGCGCGCGGGTCGGCGTCGACGACGGCCGCGGTGTAGAAGCCTGAGACGGCGCGGGCCGCCTCCACCTCACGGGTGAAGCGCACCCGGAACAGCTGGTCCTCGGCGAGCTCGGTCCGGACCGTTTTGATCGCCACGCGGCGTCCGGACGCCGACCGTGCGAGATAGACCAGCCCCATGCCGCCGGCGCCGAGCCGTCCCAGCACCTCGAAGGGGCCGATCCGTCTCGGGTCGTGCTGCGTCAGCTGCTCCACCACTCGCCTCACACCTCCCCGTACGGGCCTCTGCCTGGCCCGTTTCCACCTGCACGCGCGCCGGCACGGCGGTCGTCCCCGTGCAGCGTCTCATTCCGGGCACCGCCGGAAGTCGCGCAACCCCGATTCTGTCAGGCCCGCGGCCGGGGCGTGTCGTCACAGTCGGGCCGGGGCGTGGCGAGGTCAGCCCGCACCGTGTTCGGCGGCCTCCGAGAGCAGGGCGAAAACGGCGCCCTGGTTGTCGGCGACGACGGCGATCCGCCCGTAGGGCGTGTCGAAGGGGTCGGCGGTGACGCGGCCGCCGAGCCGTTTGACGGTCTCCACCGAGCGGTCGCAGTCGGGGACGGCGAAGTACGCGAGGAAGTGCGCGGGCATGACCTCCGGGAAGGCGTCGGTGATCAGGCTGCGCCCCAGGACGGCCGTCTCGGCGCCGGGCGCGCTGCCGGGCGGCGACCAGAGCCGGTATTCGACGCCGCTGCCGTCGTCGTCCTGGTCCTCGGGGACGTAGCCGAAGACCTTGGCGTAGAAGACGTCGACGGCGTCGCGGGCGCGGGTGTAGACCTCGGCCCAGCAGTACGTGAACGGCTCGCCGTGGGCCTCGAAGCCGTGGTGGGTGCCGGGCTGCCACAGGCCGAAGACGGCCCCGCCCGGGTCGGCGGCGAGGCCTGCGGTGCCGTAGGGGCCGACCGGCTGGGGGTCCATGACCATTTGGCCGCCGGAGGCGCGGATGCGGGCGGCGCAGGCGTAGGCGTCGGAGGTGTGGAGGTAGATCCCCCAGACGGTGGGCATGCGGCCGTCGGGCTTGGGGGCGAGGGCGGCGACGTTGCGGCCGTTGCTGTAGGCCTGGGTGTAGTGGCCGTACTCGGCGCCCGCGCTGTCGCCGAAGGTCCACCCGAAGAGCTCGCCGTAGAAGCGCTTGCCGGCCTCGACGTCGGGGAGCGAGGCGTCCACCCAGCAGGGCGTGCCTTCCGCGAATGCGGCCATTGCCCGTTTCCTTCCGCTCCGATCCCCCTGCGGCCATGATCCGCCCGAGGGCTTGTCCACAGCCTGTTGACAAGACTAATCGGGGGATAACCAACTGAACCGGGCGGGTCCCCTCACGTGGGGTGACCGGTCCGTTTCCGGCCGGAAACGGCCGCCCGCGCGGGCCCCGGCCCAGCTCGGACGGCGGGTAACCCCATTTGCAGGCGGCCGAATCGCGCGCAGATCACCCCTCGGTAAGCTGACGGCATGACAGGACAAGTACGCACCGTCGACGGCCGCGTTGCCGGCCGGCGCGGTCAGGCGACGCGGCAGAAGCTGCTCGACTGCCTCGGCGAGATGCTCAGCTCCTCGCCGTACCGCGACGTCAAGGTCATCGACGTCGCCCGCAAGGCCGGCACCTCCCCCGCGACCTTCTACCAGTACTTCCCGGACGTCGAGGGCGCCGTCCTGGAGATCGCCGAGCAAATGGCCACCGAGGGCGCACAGTTGACCTCGCTGGTCGAGGGCCGCAGCTGGGTCGGCAAGGCCGGCTGGACGGCCGCCGAGGAGCTCGTCGAGGGCTTCCTGGACTTCTGGCGCCGCAACGACGCGATCCTGCGCGTGGTCGACCTCGGCGCGGCCGAGGGCGACAAGCGCTTCTACAAGATCCGCATGAAGATCCTGAACTCCGTCACCAACTCCCTTACGGAGTCGATGAAGGAGCTCCAGGCGAAGGGCAAGGTCGACAAGGACATCAGCCCGGCGGCGATGGCGGGCTCGCTGGTGGCGATGCTGGCCGCGGTCGCCTCGCACCAGAAGGGCTTCCAGACCTGGGGCGTCAAGCAGGCCGAGCTCAAGCCGAACCTGGCGCTGCTGGTGCACCTGGGCATCACCGGCAAGAAGCCGACCCGGTAGCGGCGGACCCCTCCGGGTCCGCCGTCCCCCGGCCCCTTGCGTCAGCGGCGCTCCAGGCGGAACAGCCTGATCTCGCGCTCGATGCGTGCCTGGTACGTCGCGTACGGCGGCCAGAACCCGAGCACGGCCCGCCACACGGCCGCGCGCTCCTCGCCCGCCAGCAGTCGCGCCCGCACCGCCACCTCCCGGCCCTTCCAGCTGACCGACGCGTCCGGGTTCGCGATCAGATTGGCCGTCCACGCCGGGTGTCCGGGCCGCCCGAAGTTGGACCCGATCAGCACCCACCCGTCCCCGTCCGGCATGCACGCGAGCGGCGTACGCCGGGGCTGCCCGCTCTTGGCGCCCCGGGCGGTCAGGACCACCCCGGGCAGCATCTGCGCGCTCAGGATGACCTTGCCCCGCGTGATCCGGTGGACCGCCTTGTCCAGCGCGGGCACCACGTGCGGAGCGATCTTCGCGAACAGCGGCGTCGAGGACACCCGCTGCATGAACCGCACGCCGATCATCGGACCGCCTCCCCGAAGAGCCCCGCGACCTGCGCCGCCCGCCCCCGCAGCCGGTGCACCGGCCCGAAGAGCAGCTCGTCGCCGGCCGCCCGCTTGAAGTACAGGTGCGCCTCGTGCTCCCAGGTGAAGCCGATGCCCCCGTGCAGCTGGATCGCCTCCC
Organism: Streptomyces sp. NPDC046876; assembly: GCF_040645035.1. Taxonomy (NCBI): domain Bacteria; kingdom Bacillati; phylum Actinomycetota; class Actinomycetes; order Kitasatosporales; family Streptomycetaceae; genus Streptomyces; species Streptomyces sp. NPDC046876. The sequence goes on from NZ_JBEYXK010000028.1 coordinate 29,900, forward strand.
CCGAGGTCAGCCGCAGCGCCTCCAGGGCCTGCGCCAGCGCCAGGGCGCCCTGCTCGGGGTCCCACGCGGCGTAGTACGCCGCCGACCGGGCCGCCTGCACCTGTACGTACAGGTCGGCGAGCCGGTGTTTGACCGCCTGGAACGACCCGACGGCCCGCCCGAACTGCTCCCGCGCCCCGACGTACTCCACCGTCCGGTCGAGCACGGCCCCGGCCGCCCCCACGGCCTCCGCGGCCAGCATGGCCGCGGCCCCCTGCCCGACCCGCTCCAGCAGGGGAAGGACGCCCTCCCCGTCCCCCAGCAACTCACCCTCGACGTCCCGCAGTTGCACGACCGCCTGCGGCCGGGTCTCATCGACCCCCACCCGCCTCGCCCGCACCACACCCCGCGCGTCCCCCCGTACGAGGAACAGCAGGATCCGGCTCCGGGCGAACCCCCCGGCGTGCGCGGCCACGACCAGCAGCGAGGCGCTGTGCCCGTCGAGCACCTGCGCGACCTCCCCGTACAGCCGCCAGCGCCCGCCGTCGACCGGCCGCGCCTGCACCCCGCCGGCCCGCCCGCCCCCGGCCCACTCCCCGCCGTTGTCCCCGGTCAGCCCCAGCACGGCACCCAGGACCGCCCCCGGCACGGCCAAGGCCGCCGTCAGCCCCCCGGCCGCGATCCGCGGCAGCACCTCGGACCGCTGCCGCCCGCTCCCCAGCCCACCGACCAGCGGCGCGACCAGCCCGGCCGTGGCGAACAGCGGCGAGGGCAGCAGCGCCCGCCCCGCCTCCTCGCACACCAGCGCCAGGTCGCCCGTCCCGCACCCCACGCCCCCGTACTCCGCGGCGATGGCGATGCCGGGCAGCCCGAGCTGCCGCGACAGCAGGCCCCACAGCTCCCGGTCGTACCCCGCCCCGGTCCGCACGGCGGCCTTCACCTCATCCGGCCCACAGCGCTTGCCCAGGATCTCGCGCAGCGCGCGGCGCATCCCGTCCTGCTCCTCAGTAAAGGCGGCATCCATCGTGGCGGCTCCTCCCGAACCTGACGGTCCGTCATATTAAGACCGCCACCCCCAGATGCCCAGACACCCCACACCCTAGAATCTGACACCCAGTCAGCTATACCGTTCGCCCATGCCCGGACCCCTGAGCCAGCCCGTCCCCACCGCCCCCCGCCGCCGCGTCGCGGTGGTCGGCGTCGCCCTCTCGGACTGCGGCCGCGTCGACGGCCCCACCCCGTACGCCCTGCACGCCCAGGCGGCCCGCCGCGCCCTCGCCGACTCCGGCCTGGACCGCAGCGTCATCGACGGCTTCGCCTCCGCCGGCCTCGGCACCCTCGCCCCGATCGAGGTCGCCGAATACCTGGGCCTGCGCCCCACCTGGGTCGACTCCACCTCCGTCGGCGGCTCCACCTGGGAGGTCATGGCGGCCCACGCGGCCGACGCGATCGCCGCCGGCCACGCCAACGCCGTCCTGCTGGTCTACGGCTCCACGGCGCGCGCCGACATCAAGGCCCGCCGCCGCACCTCGAACCTCTCCTTCGGCGCCCGCGGCCCCCTCCAGTACGAGGTCCCGTACGGCCACTCGCTGATCGCCAAGTACGCCATGGCCGCCCGCCGCCACATGCACCAGTACGGCACCACGCTCGACCAGCTCGCAGCCATCGCGGTCCAGGCCCGCGCGAACGCCGCCACCAACCCCGACGCCATGTTCCGCGACCCGCTCACCGTCGACGACGTCCTCTCCTCCGAGATGATCGCCGACCCCTTCACGAAGCTGCACTGCTGCATCCGCTCCGACGGCGGCTGCGCGGTCCTCCTCGCAGCCGAGGACCACGTCCCCGACACCGCCAAGAAGCCCGTCTGGATCCTTGGCTCGGGCACCTCGGTCTCCCACGCCACCATGTCGGAATGGGAGGACTTCACGGTCTCCCCCGCGGCCGCGTCAGCCCGCCAGGCCTTCACCCGCGCCGCCCTGACCCCTGCCGACATCGACATCGCCGAGCTCTACGACGCCTTCACCTACATGACCCTGGTCACCCTCGAGGACCTCGGCTTCTGCGCCAAGGGCGAGGGCGGCCCCTTCGCGGACAAGGGCCGCCTCCTCGCCACCGGAGACCTCCCCGTCAACACCGACGGCGGCGGCCTCTCCGCCTGCCACCCCGGCATGCGCGGCCTCTTCCTCCTGGTGGAAGCAGTCCGCCAACTCCGCGGCGAACGCGGCCCGGGCCAGGTCACCAAGCCCGACGGCACCCTCCCCCGCACGGCCATAGCCTCCGGCACGGGCGGCTGGTTCTGCTCCTCGGGCACGCTCATCCTGGCCCGCGACTAGGGCCTGTCGAACCGGCGCCCCAGGGGGCAGACTCGCAGATCATGACGAACAGCGGATTATGGGTCGGCATCCTCACCGCGCTGACCGCGCTCGGAGCCAGCTACATCACCGCGAGGGCGACCTCGCGAGCAGCGTTGACCCAAGCCCGGACCACCACCCTGGCACAGGCCCTCCGCGAGCAGCGCGACCGCCGCCGATCCGCCTACCGGGAGATGATGGGCTGCGCGCACGCGTTCAACGAGGTGGTCTGGCAGATCGACGACGCCGATGCAGCCCCCGACCCCGAGAGCAGGAACGCGGTCCTGACGCAGATGTACGAGCGCCTCGCTCCGGCCCTCGGCGACATGAACAAGGCGACCAACGAAGTACGCCTCGACGGCCCCGTCGAGGTCTCCGACGCGGCCGAACAGGTACGGCAGTCGGCGCGGCGCGTACAGCCGCGACTCAAGGCACTCATCGGCAACGCCGGGCCCGAGCCGAGGCGCACGTACGACGCCGCGTACATGGATTTCCGCGAGGCGTACCTCACGTTCATAGGCCTGGCGAGAGAGGCATTGGAGGTCAAAGACAAGGAGGCGTGACTCCACATCACGAGAAACCAGACCGCAACCGGCAGCCGCCGACCAAAGGATCACCCCGTAGCGATCGAAGGCGCGAGGACGAAGCCCGCCGGGCCCGAAGCGGGCCCGCACGAGAAGGGGCCCCCGGGCAGTGGCCGCCGGGTCACTGATGCCGGGCTCTGTAACGCATGCCCCGTCCCGTTCCTTCGGGGGCTTCCCGGCAGTCCTTGTCTTTCCGGGGCGGGACGGTGGGTCAAGGGGGGCCGAAGGCCATCGCGAAGCGACGCGACGACGAAGGAGGAGCGCCCTTGAGGCACCGGCCCGAACCGGAGAGACACTGGGACTGACGGGAAACCCCCGGGCGGCTCGCTCCGGCCGGTGCACAGCAGGAGCCCACCACTCCACCGCCTAGCCTGACCCCATGGCCGGTGACAGCGACACCTCATCCCCCTCACCCGACTCCTTCCACGCCACCCTCCACTCCCTGAAGGTCTGGGACACCCAGCTCCCCGCCTTCGATCCCGACACCGCCCCCTCCACCCCCCTCCCCCTGTTCCGGGAGTGGTTCACGCACGCCGCCGCGGCCGGGCAGGTCGAGCCGCACACGATGAGCCTGGCCACCGTCGACGCCGAAGGGCGCCCCGACGTCCGCATCCTGATGCTGCACGACGCCGATGCCCGCGGCTGGCACTTCGCCTCGCACGCCACCAGCTCCAAGGGCCGCCAGCTCGCCGCGCACCCGGATGCCGCCCTCGTCTTCTACTGGCCGGCCGTCGCCCGGCAGGTCCGCATCCGCGGCCGGGTCACCGCCTGCGACCCGAAGGAGAGCCGGGCGGACCTGGCGGTCCGCTCGCGGGGCGCCCTGGCCGCGGCCCTCACCGGCCGACAGAGCGAGGTACTCGGCTCGCCCCAGGAGCTGGCCGAGGCCTCGGCGGCCGCATGGGAGCGGGCCGGCGCAGAGCCGGACGCGCCGGCCCCGACCTGGACCCGGTACGTACTGGACCCCGTCGAGGTGGAGTTCTTCCAGGGCGACGCCGCCCGCCGCCACATCCGCCTGCGCTACAGCCGCACCCCGAACACCACAGCAACCTGGACGCGCGAGCTGCTCTGGCCGTAGGCCACCCTCACAGGGAGGCCGTAGACCGCCCAACCACCCACCCGCGCAAGCACTTTGACACTGGACAGACAGCAACCCACTGATCAAGGATGCCCCGCAGGCGCCGCGACTCACCCACTCATCCACTCACCCACTTACCCACTCACCCGCTCACCCGGAGGTCTCCATGCCCGCACAGGACAAGCCGCTGACACCCGGCGGCCGGATCTGGCTGATCACCGGCGCCTCGTCCGGCTTCGGCCGCACCCTCGCCGACGCAGCACTTGCGGCCGGCGACACCGTCGTCGCCGCCGTACGCCGGCCCGACGTCCTCGCGGAGCACGCCGCCGCGCACCCCGGGCGGCTGGTGCCGGTGGCACTGGACGTCGCGGACACGGCGGCGGCCGCCACGGTGGTGGCCGAGGTCATCGAGCGCTTCGGCCGGATCGACGTCCTGGTCAACAACGCGGGCCGGGGCCTGGTCGGCGCGGTCGAGGAGACCTCGGACGCCGAGCTGCGCGCCCTGATGGACCTGCACTTCTTCGGCCCGGCCGCCCTCGTCCGGGCCGTACTGCCGCACATGCGGGCGCAGAAGTCCGGGGCCGTGGTGCAGATGAGCAGCATGGGCGGGCGGCTGTCGTTCCCCGGCGTGGGCGCGTACTCGGCGACGAAGTTCGCACTGGAGGGCCTGACCGAGGCACTGGCGGGCGAGGTCGCCCCGCACGGCATCACCTGCCTGATCGTCGAACCGGGCGCCTTCCGCACCGGGTTCGCCGGACCCGGCGCACTGCAGAGCACCGCCACGGTCCTGCCCGCGTACGAGGACACCGTCGGCGCGGTCCGCACGGGCCTGCCGGATTCCGACGGCGCCCAGCCCGGCAACCCCGTCAAGGCCGCCGCAGCGATCCTGGCCGCCCTGGACGCCGAGCAGACCCCCCTGCGCCTGGCCCTGGGCAACGACGCCGTGGACGCCATCCGCGCGCACGCAACCGCATCCAGCGCCGAGCTGGACGCCTGGGAGGCAGTGGGGCGGGCCACCACCTTCGAGGCCTGATGCCTGACACCCGGCACGGTGCCCCGGACCGTCACGGCGACGCACGCCAACGCCGGTCCGGAGGCACGAGCCACCACCCCGGAAGCCCCTACGAGGAGGCGGGCCGGAAGACCGCCGCCCAAACCCCCTCCGCGGCCTCCCGGAACGCCACCTCCAGCGGCATGCCGACGCGCAGAGCCCCCGCCTCGCAGTCCACGACCTCGGTCATCATCCGCGGCCCCTCGGCCAGGTCGACCACGGCCGCCGTGTAGGGAACCCTCGACCCGAACGGCGGCAGGTCGTTGCGGTGGATCACCGACCACGTGTAGAGCACGGCACGGCCACTGGCCTGCTCCCAGACGACCTGGTCCTCGCCCGCCCAGCAGAACGGGCAGAACTCCCGCGGGTAGTGGTGCGCCCGCCCGCACGCCCCGCACCGCCGCACCAGCAGCCGCCCCTCGGCAGCCGCATCCCAGTAGGTCCGGCTGAACTCATCCACGTCCGGCAGATCAAACCGAGGCCCCGCACTCGCCCCACCCTGCCCACCCTGCCCACTCAAAGGAACAACCCCCACACCGCATCAAGCGACCAGGCCTGCCACCCGACCCCCACAAAGGCGACGAAAGCGACGAGCATCATCATCGCGTTCTGCCCCTGCTCCGCCCAGTCGTGGATCATCAGCACCAGGTAGAGCAGGTTCAGCAGCAGCCCGCCCACCAGTGCGACCGGCGTCAGGAAGCCCAGCACCAGCCCGAGCCCCAGCGCCAGCTCCGCGTAGACGACGACGTACGCCATCAGCCGCGGCCGCGGCTGGACCACGGACTCGAAGCCCCGCTTGACCGCCGGCCAGCGGTGCTTGCCCGCGACGTCGGCCGCCCAGGCGATGCCGGTGCCGCGCTCGAACCAGCCCTTCTTGTCCTTGTGCCGCCAGCTCTCCAGCCACCACAGGCCGAGGCCTATCCGCAGCACGGCGAGCCACTCGGCCCCGCTGAGCCAGATGGTCTGCATCGACCCCTCCTGCCCCTGGCACCCAATCTGACGGTACGTCAGTTGAGCGGACGCGCAGCCATCACGCAAGACCCCCGTGACCGATCCGCAATCGATTCCCTCCTTGTCCGAGACCCATCAACGCTGTGTGTCGATACGCTCACTCTTCATGCCCGGAGTCCCCACAGCCCCAGACATGACCACCCAGCCCCGCCCCGTCTACGTGATCGGCGCCGGGCCCGGCGGCCTGGCCGCGGCCGCCGCACTGCGCGCCCGCGGAGTACGGGCGGTGGTCGTGGAGAAGTCCGACACCGTCGGAGCCTCCTGGCGCAGCCACTACGACCGCCTCCACCTGCACACCACCCGCCGCCTCTCGGCCCTCCCCGGGCTGGCCATGCCGCGCCGCTTCGGCCGCTGGGTCTCCCGCGACGACGTGGTGCGCTACCTGGAGAAGTACGCCGAGTTCCACGAGCTCGAGATCGTCACGGGCGTGGAGGTCACCCGGATCGAGCGGGCACCGGAACCCCCCGCGGAGACCGAAACCGAACCGGGAGCCACCAACAGGCGGAAGGAGCGGAAGGAGAAGAAGAAGCGGTCCAAGAAGCGGCACCAATCCCCCGACCCCGGCTGGCTCCTCCACGCCACCGGCGGCCGCGTCCTCGCCGCTCAGGCCGTCGTGGTCGCCACGGGCTTCAACCACACCCCCGCGCTACCCGACTGGCCGGGCCTCGACACGTACAGCGGCCGGCTCCTCCACGCCCGCGACTACCGCAACCCCACCCCCTTCAAGGGCAAGGACGTCCTGGTCGTCGGCGCGGGCAACACCGGCGCCGAAATAGCCGCGGACCTGGCAGCCGCAGAGAACACGGCCACCCAAACCCCAGACGCCACCCCCCGCATCCGCCTGGCCATCCGCACCACGCCCCACATCGTGCGCCGCTCCACCCTCGGCTGGCCCGCCCAGCGCACCGGGATCCTGGTGCGGCGGCTGCCCGTGCGGCTCGTGGACCGGCTGGGCGCGCTCTCCGCCAAGGCGTCGGTCCCGGACCTGGCGGCGTACGGGCTCCCCCGGCCCACCACCGGCCTGTACAGCCGCGCCAAGCAGGGGGCGATCCCCGTCCAGGACGTCGGCCTCATCGACGCGGTCCGCTCGGGCAGGGTCGAGCCGGTCGCCGCGGTCGCCGGCTTCGACGGCGCCGAGGTGATCCTCGCGGACGGCTCCCGCATCACCCCGGACGCGGTGATCGCCGCCACCGGCTACCGGCGCGCCCTCGAGGCCCTGGTCGGCCACCTGGACGGCGTCCTGGACGAGCGCGGCCGCCCCCGTACGCACGGCGCACGCGCCCTGCCCCAAGCCCCCGGCCTGTACTTCACCGGCTTCACCAACCCCATCAGCGGCATGTTCCGCGAGATGGCCCTGGACGCGGAGAAGATCGCCCGGGCACTGTCCCGCCACCTCGGCTCCCGCACCCAGCGCGACCGCGACGAGTCCCTCCCGTACACGGACCTCCCCCGGGTGGACCCGCTCGCCTAGGAACGGCCCGGTCGGCAGGCATCGCCCGACCGCAGCGCCACTCGACCGAATTCCCCCTGGACCCACCCGGACCCGTCTGCCACCGTTCCACACATCACCTCCACCCCCCTCCACCACCCTTCCGCCACCTTCCACCACCTTTCCTGCGCAGCACTGTTCCTGACGCCGCGTCAGTTCAGTAATCTGAATCTGACTACACGTCAGTAATTGGCTTGAAGTTCATCGAGCAGGAGCGGGCGAAGCGATGCTTGGATCTACTCACGGCACCCTCACCACCGACTTCCGCGCACGTGTCGAGGCCTGCGGAGAGACCCCCAGGACGGCCGTCCACTCCACGGCCGCGCCCTCCCCGGACGACGCGGTCGCCCTGGACGTCAGCGGGCGGCCGCTGCACGCCGACGTACCGGACCTGGACCGCTTCTTCCGGCCGGAGTCCGTGGCCGTCATCGGTGCCTCCGACACCGAAGGCAGGCCCAACACCGGGATCACCCGGCAGCTCATCGCCTGGGCCGGGCGGGTGGGTGCCCGCATCCACCCCGTGCACCCCACCCGCCCCACCGTCTTCGGGCTGCCGTGCCACCCCTCCGTGGCCGCGCTGGCCGCGCAGCACGGGCAGGTGGACCTCGCGGTGCTGCTCGTGGCGGACCCGCTCCCCCTCATCGACGAACTCGCCGAGGCCAAGGTGAAGTACGCCGTGGCCTTCGCCTCCGGCTTCGCCGAGACCGGCACCGACGGCGCCGCCGCCCAGGCGCGGCTCGCCGCGGCGGTCCGGCGGTCGGGCCTCCGCCTCCTCGGCCCGAACACCAACCTCAACGCCTTCTCCGAGTTCCGGGACGACCTCGACGGCCCGGCCATCGCGCTGATCACCCAGTCCGGCCACCAGGGCCGGCCCGTCTACACCCTCCAGGAGCTCGGCGTCCGGCTCTCCCACTGGGCTCCCACGGGCAACGAGGCCGACCTCGAGACCTCCGACTTCATCTCGTACTTCGCCGAGCAGCCCGAGGTCGGCGCGATCGCCTGCTACGTCGAGGGCCTCAAGGACGGCCGGTCCTTCCTCCTCGCCGCCGACCGGGCCGCCCGCAACGGGGTCCCGGTGGTCGCGGTCAAGGTCGGCCGGACCGAGGCCGGCGCCCGTACCGCCGCCTCCCACACCGGCAAGCTCACCGGTGCCGACACCGTCGTGGACGCCGCGATGCGCCAGTTCGGCGTCATCCGCGTCGACGGCCTCGACGAGCTCCAGGACACCGCGGCCCTCCTCGCCCGGGCCCGCAGGCCGCAGGCCGACGGGGTCGTCGTCTACTCGATCTCCGGCGGCACCGGCGCCCACTTCTCCGACCTCGCCACCGAGGCCGGGCTCCACCTGCCCACGCTCTCCCGAGCCAAGCAGGACGAGCTCCACCAGTGGATACCGGAGTACCTGAACGTCGCCAACCCCGTCGACAACGGCGGCCACCCGGTCGGCGACTGGCGCGGCCGGAAGATCATCAACGCGATCCTCGCCGACCCCTCCGTCGGCGTGCTGATCTGCCCGATCACCGGGCCCTTCCCGCCCATGAGCGACCGGCTCGCCCAGGACCTCGTGGACGCGGCCGAGCAGACCGACAAGCTGGTCTGCGTGATCTGGGGCTCCCCCGTCGGGACCGAGGAGGCCTACCGCACCACCCTGCTCGGCTCCTCCCGGGTGGCGACCTTCCGCACCTTCGGCAACTGCATCACCGCCGTGCGCGCCTACCTCGACCACCACCGCTTCACCACCGGCTACCGCTCCCCCTTCGCCGACGCCCCGCGGACCCCGTCCCCCTCGTACCGCAAGGCGCAGGCACTGATGCGCCCGGGCCAGCAGCTCAGCGAGCACGCGGCGAAGCAGCTGCTGCGGGCCTACGGGATCCGGGTGCCGCGGGAGCAGCTCGTGACGAGCGCGGCGGCGGCGGTCCGCGCGGCCGGCCTCGTCGGCTACCCGGTGGTGATGAAGGCCTCGGGCCCGCAGCTCGCGCACAAGACGGAACTGGGCCTGGTGAAGATCGGCCTGACCTCGGCGAGCCAGATCCGCGACGCCTACCGGGAGCTGACGGACATCGCCCGCTACGAGAACGTGCCGCTGGACGGAATCCTGGTCTGCCAGATGGTGGAGCGGGGCGTCGAAATGGTCGTCGGCGTCACCCAGGACGAGCTGTTCGGCCCGACCGTGACGGTCGGGCTGGGCGGGGTCCTGGTGGAGGTGCTGCACGACGCGGCGGTACGGGTGCCGCCGTTCGGCGAGGACCAGGCCCGGGCGATGCTGGCCGAACTGCGCGGCCGAGCCCTGCTGGACGGGGTCCGGGGGGCGCCGCCGGCCGATGTCGACGCGCTGGTCGAGGTCGTGCTGCGGGTGCAGCGGATGGCGTTGGAGCTCGGCGGGGTCCTGTCCGAGCTGGACATCAACCCGCTGATGGTCCTCCCGCGGGGGCAGGGCGCGGTGGCGCTGGACGCCCTCGCCGTCTGCCGCTGACACCGCCCGGCCACCGGTCCCGTACCCCAGCCGGCCCCCGTCCCCCGGCTCCTGCCCGGACCGCCGTCCCAGGGCCCGGGCCCCGCCCCGCCGGCCCCGCTGCGCGGAGCAGTTCCCCCACCCCGCCCCTTCCCGCTGTGCCGGATTTGCGGCTCCGCCGCGTGGCGAGTCCTGCGGCCCCGGCCCCCGCCCGCCTCAATCGCCGGCGCGGCTCAAAGATCGGGGGCTCCGCCCCGGACCCGGCGCCTCAAACGCCGGCGAGGCTGGATAAATCCAGCCCGCGCGGCGTTTGAGCGCACCGGGCGCGAAGCGCCCGCACCCTCACCCACCCCTCACCCCAAACGGAAGCGGCACCCCATGACGGACACCCCCCAACCCCCCGACTCATCAGTACTGCACCGCACCGACAACAACGTCTCCTGGATCACCCTCAACCGCCCCGAGGCGATGAATGCCGTCACCTGGGACCAGCGCGAGCGGATCATCGCGCTGCTGGCGGACGCCTCCGCCGACCCGGCCGTCCGGGCCGTCGTCATCACGGCCACGGGCAAGGGCTTCTGCGCCGGCGCCGACCTCCGCGGCGCCCCCGCCACCGACGGCAACCGCATCGCCGGCGACGTATCCCGCATGATCCGTCTCGGCGCCCAGCGCCTGATCACGGCCGTTCTGGATTGCGAGAAGCCGGTCCTCGCCGCGGTCAACGGCACCGCCGCCGGCATCGGCGCGCACCTCGCCCTCGCCTGCGACCTGGTCCTGGCGGCCGAGTCGGCCCGGTTCATCGAGGTGTTCGTCCGCCGCGGCCTGGTCCCCGACGGCGGCGGCGCCTACCTGCTCCCCCGCCTGGTGGGCCCGCAGCGCGCGAAGGAGCTGATGTTCTTCGGCGACGCCGTCCCGGCGGCCGAGGCCGAGCGGCTCGGCCTGGTCAACCGGGTCGTCCCGGACGCGGAGTTGGCGGCCCGGGCCCGGGAGTGGGCCGAGCGGCTCGCGCAGGGCCCGACCCGGGCCATCGCCCTGGCCAAGCAGCTGGTCAACGCCTCGCTGGACGGTGACCGGGCGGCCGCCCTGGCCGCCGAGGCCACCGCGCAGGAGATCAACATGACCACGGCCGACGCGGCCGAGGGCGTGGCGAGCTTCGTGGAACGCCGCACCCCCAAGTACCACGGCCGCTGAAACCGAAGCCCAACCCAACCCCTACATCTGGGCACTCGGCTTCAGCAGCGCGAACACCGCGCCGAACGGGTCCGCCACCCAGGCGATCCGGCCGACGTCCGGCACGTCCGCCGCCGACATGATCACCGAGCCGCCCGCGCCCTGCGCCGCCGAGACGGTGGCGTCGACGTCCGCCACGTGGAAGTACGGCACCCAGCGCGGCCGTTCGACGCCCCCGCCGCCCGCCCCGTCGCCCATCGGCGCGACGCCGCCGAAGGAGGCCTGCTTCTGGTCGCCGTCCTTGGTGCTGAGGACGCGGTACGTCATCCCCGGCGCATGCATCTCCTCGCTGCGCCAGCCGAAGACCCCGTTGTAGAACTCGATGGCCGCGCCCGGGTCCGGTACGTGGAGCTCGGCCCACACCAGCGAGTTCTCCTCCGAGGCGCGTTCGAGCCCGGCGGTCTTGCCCGGCTGCCACACCGCGAACTCGGCGCCCTGCGGGTCGGTGGCCTGCGCGAGCCAGCCCTCGCCCATGACGTCCATGGGCTCCATGCGGATCTTCCCGCCGCCGTCCTTGACCGCCTGGGCCGTTGCCCGGGCGTCCGGGGTCATGAAGTGGACCATCCAGGCCGACTTCGCGCCCTCCTCGGTGAGCGGTCCGAGCCCGGCGACGGTCTTGCCGTCCGCCTGGAAGAACCCGTACCCGCCCGCCTCCGGGCCGGCGGAGGTGAAGCTCCAGCCGAAGACGGCGCCGTAGAAGGCGGCCGCGGCATCCGTGTCGGGGCTGCCGAGGTCGAGCCAGTTGGGTGAGCCGGTGCGGAAGTCGGTGCCGAGCATGGGGTCCTCCCGGGACGTCTGCGGTCGGGCGGCGTACGGCCGTACGCCGGTCCCCCGCCACCATGCCGAGCCGGGTCGGGCGGCCGTGCGTACGGATCCGGGTCGCCCGGGGGTTTCACCCGCGCGGGGGAACAGCGGCGCGAGCACTCACTGCTTGTGCAGCTCCCGCTTCTCCCAGCCCGCCGGATCCCTGACCATCCGGGAGAGCAGCGGCTCCCCGGCAGTGCCCCCGGCCGCCCAGACCATGGGTGCCGCCCAGTCCCCCTCGCAGCCGGGTACGTCGACCTGCACGGCCCCCTGCCGGTACGTCCAGGTGCCGCCTCCCGAGCAGCGCGCCACCTCTCCCGCGGGGCGCTCGAGCGGCAGTTCCTCGGCCGCGGCCTGCCCGCCCTCGTGGAGGAGCAGGCGGGCACCCTTCCCGTCGGCCCACGTCCCGACGAGGGCGGACCGCTGGGGCTCGGGCGGGCCTTGCAGGCCGGGCGGCGGAGCGGCAGCGGCCTGCGGCTCCGCCGGGCCGATCCGCAGGCCGGGCCGCGGGTCGGGCGACGCCGGCATCCGGGCCTCGGCGAAGAGGACGGCTCCGACGAGGAGCACCAGCAGGGCGATGCCGGCCCGGCCGGCCGTCTGCCCGAGCATCCGCCGGCTCGACAGGTTCCGCCGGTAGGCATGGCCTGCGGCTGCCACCGGGAGCACGCCGAAGACCGCGATCCAGAACCAGGTGTCCTCGAACGGCCACAGGAGCGGCCGGAACCCGGGCAGGGCGTACGCCACCGCGAGGGCGACCCCCCAGGGCACCGCCCATACGGCGGCCGGCCACCCGGTGAACCGGGCGGACAGCCGCGCGAGCTGCACCACGGGGAGGGCGAACAGCCAGGCCTGCGCATATCCGACCAGGGCGGCCACGAGCACGTACATGATCAGGTGGGCGACCACGTCGCCGTAGCCGAAGCCGTAGTCGATACCGAATGCGCTGTCGTCCTCGATGGCGATGGCGATGACCCACCCGAGCATGACCTGCACCACGGCCACCGGGCCGGCTCCGCGCGTCCCGAAGCCGCGGGCTGCTCTTTCCGCCTCCTCCATGCCACTACCCCCTCTCCTTGAACATGTTCAAGTCCCCTCGGGGCGGGACCATACCCCGAATCCTTGAACACGTTCAAGACATGCTTGACCGGGGTTGAAGCGAGCCCTGCCCACCCCTTCCCATCTGACATACCGTCAGTTTCAATCGGGAGTGTGATGGGACATGCAGGGATGGCGGCCACCGTCGTCCGATACCTGAGATCAGTCGGCTCCGCGGCGCCCGGGTCGGCGGCGGAGCCCTCGGCCCTGCCCCGCGCCGACCTGCGGGCCGTCGGCGAGGACGAGCGCGCCCCCGTCGGCCCCGCGGAGTTCCGGGCCGTGCTCGGGAACTTCGCGAGCGGCGTCACCGTGGTCACCGCCCCGGCCGCCGAGGGCGAGGACGGCCCGGCCGGCTTCGCCTGCCAGTCCTTCGCCTCGCTGTCGCTCGACCCGCCCCTGGTGACGTTCATGGTGGCCCGTACCTCCACCACCTGGCCGCGGATCGCCCGCGCCGGGGTGTTCTGCGTCAACATCCTGGGCGCGGGGCAGGGGGAACTGTGCCGGCAGTTCGCGGTGAGCGGGACCGACAAGTTCGCCGGGGTCGGGCACCGGCCGGCCCCCGTGACGGGGTCGCCGCAGCTGGACGGCGTGCCCGCCTGGATCGACTGCCGCATCCACGCCGTGCACACCGGCGGGGACCACCTGATCGTGGTCGGGCGGGTCCTGGCCCTTGGCGCCGCCGGAGAGGACGGCCCCCTCCTGTTCCACAAGGGCCGCTTCGGCCGCCTCTCCGACACCTGACGGGAGCCGGCCGGCGTTTGGGGCCCGAGGTCGGGGCGACGGCGCCAAGGGGCCCCCGTCCACCCCTTCTTCGCACAGAGGGCAGACCAAGAGGAACCAGGTCATGCCGCCAGCCCCAGTGAGGCAACCCGTTCTCGATGCTGCTGCAGGTGCCGCATACTCCGCTATGCCCCTGATCGAACAATCAAGCGAGCATCACGACAGGAACCTCAATGGCCCTTCCCTCGCCGGTCGACTCATCGGTGTCCGTGCCCCTCTTCTACGGCTTGATGGCTGCGGTGGCATTGTGCTGGCTGGTGCCCGCCTTGGTTCCCCTCCGGCTCTTGAACAGCCGTCTGGCCGGTCCGGACCCGGAACTCGAAGGGGTGGTCAAGGCAGCTCGTTCCGGAGAGTGGGAGCCCGCGGCCGACCTGTTGACTGCGGCCGGGCCCGATGCGGACCTCCGCACGCATTACGCGATGCGACTGGCCTACACGGCCGCCCACGACGGTGATGTCTGGCTTCGGACCTGGCAAGCAGACCGTCCGAGCGATCCCGACGCGGTACTGGTCAGCGCATGCACGCGCGTCGAGCAAGCGTGGAAGGTGCGTGGGGGCCGGGCGGCGCGGTTCACATCGCAGAATCGGTTCGCGGGTTTCCACCAGGAACTGGAAGCCGCGCACGAGGAATTTCGGCATGCAGCAGCCGTACTCCCGGATGATCCGACTCCTCTGGCCGGTCTGGTCCGCGTGGCGACCGGGCTCGGCTGGTCCAAGGACGACATGGGCTTGTTGTGGGCCCGTATCACCGCAACATCGCCGCACCACTTCAACGCCCACGTCGCCGCGCTGCAGTACTTCTGCCGCAAGTGGCGGGGGTCCCGGGGCGAGGCCGAGAAGTTCGCAGCGCAGGCTGCAGAGGATGCCCCGCGTGGGAGCCTCTTGTCGTTGCTGCCCTTGATCGCTTGGTACGAGCACCAGGTCGTTGATACGGAGAGCGGCGGCGCCGGCTTCTTCCGAATGCCAGATGTCATGGCGCTGGTGGACGCGGCGCTGGAGGACGTCTCGGCAGCCGGGAGCCATCCGAACCTTCCGAATGCGCGGCACCTCCTCGCCTACTTCCTCGTCCGGCAGGGCCGCTACCGTGCAGCCCTGGAGCAGCTCCGCCAAGTCGACGGCTATTGCGGCGCCCTCCCCTGGACGTACCACCCCTGGCCCGGGCTCTCCTACCGCACCCACCGCATGCGGGCCGTCTGGGGAGCCCTCCTCACGCGCAGATGACCCGATTGCCTACCGCAGTACGGCGGCTCCATCCCGGGTCCTGGGACAGGGGTCCGACAGATCCCGCCACGCCGGCGATTGAGGTGCGGGTCCGGGCAGAGTCCGGCAGCCGGCGGGGCTGGATCTGACGGCCAGGTCAGAAGGTGAGGACGCTGCGGGCCACGCGGCCCGCGTGGGCGGCTTCGGCGGCCTTGGCGAAGTCCTCCACCGGGTGGACCTCGGTCACGAGCTCGTCCAGCAGGAGCTTTCCCTGCCGGTAGAGCTCCGCGTACAGGGCGATGTCGCGTTGGGGGCGCGACGAGCCGTACCGGCAGCCCATGATGGTCTTGTCGAGGTACATCGACGAGACCTGGAACGCGGCCTCCTCCCTGAACCCCGGCACCCCCAGCAGCACCGCCTGCCCGTGCCGGTCCAGCAGATCGACGGCCTGGCGGATCAGCCGGACGTTGCCGACGCACTCGAAGGCGTGGTCGGTGCCCGTCGGGAGGATCTCCTTCACCGCCGCCACCGCATCGGGGACGGCCGACGCGTCCACGAAGTGCGTCGCCCCGAACTGCCGGGCCACCGCCTCCTTCGCCGGGTTGGCGTCCACCGCCACCACCGTCGTCGCGCCCGCGATCCGCGCCCCCTGGAGCACGTTCAGCCCGATCCCGCCGCTGCCGATGACCACCACCGACTCGCCCCGGTCCACCCGGGCCCGGTTCAACACCGCCCCGACGCCCGTGAGGACACCGCAGCCGATGAGCGCCGCCGACGCCATCGGGATGTCGTCCGGGATCTTCACCGCCTGCACGGCCTTGACGATAGTCCGCTCTGCGAAGGCGGAGTTCGAAGCGAACTGGAACAGCGGCTTCCCGCCCCGCGAGAACGGCTGGCCCGGCATCCCGATCGCCCTGCGGCACATGGTCGGCCGCCCCCGGTCGCAGTCGGCACAGGCCCCGCAGTTGGCCAGGGTGGACAAGGAAACGTGGTCCCCTGGGGCCACATGCGTCACCCCGGCCCCCACCGCCTCCACGACCCCCGCGCCCTCGTGCCCGAGCACCACCGGCACCGGGAACGGGATCGTCCCGTCGATCACCGACAGGTCGCTGTGGCACACCCCGGCCGCCCGGATCGCGACCAGCACCTCACCCGGTCCGGGATCCCGGACCTCCAGGTCGTCGGCCACCACAACCTGCTTGCCGTCGAACACGACGCCTCTCACCGGCCGCTCTCCTTAGGCAGGCCGAGCACGCGCTCGGCGATGATGTTCCGCTGGATCTCGTCCGAGCCGCCGTAGATCGTGTCGGCCCGGGTGAACAGGAGCAGGCGCTGCGCCTCGTCGAGCCCGGCCTCGTACGGGAGCCCGGGCGCCCACGCCCCCGGCCCGGCCGCGCCCACCGCGCCCCGGACGGCGACCGCCAGCTCGCCGAGGCGCCGGTGCCAGCCGCCCCAGAGCAGCTTGGCCACGCTCGGCGCCCCCGGGTCCGCTCCGGACGCGTCTCCCAGCGTGCGCAGCGCGTTCCACCGCATCGTGCGCAGCTCGGCCCACTGCCGCACCAGCCGGTCCCGCACCACCGGGTCGGACCCGCCGTACACCGCGTAGTCCGCCAGGACGCGCTCCAGTTCGGCCGCGAAGCCGATCTGCTGGACGAGCGTGGACACCCCGCGTTCCAGCGCGAGCAGGCCCATGGCCACGGACCAGCCGTTGCCCTCGCCGCCGACGACCTCCGCGGCGACGGCCCCGTCGAAGAAGACCTCGTTGAACTCGGAGGTCCCCGACATCTGGCGGATGGGCCGCACCTCCACCCGCCCCGGCTGGTCCATCCGTACGAGCAGGAACGACAGCCCCCGGTGCCGGCGCGAGCCGGCCTCGGTCCGGGCCAGGACGAAGCACCAGTCGGCCTCGCGGGCCAGCGAGGTCCAGATCTTCTGGCCGGTGACGCGCAGCCGCCCGTCGGCACCGTCCCGTACCGCCGCGGTCCGCACGGCCGCGAGGTCCGACCCGGCGCCGGGCTCGCTGTAGCCCTGGCACCACAGCTCCTCGCCGCGCGCGATGCCGGGCAGGAAGCGGTCCTGCTGCTCGCGGCTGCCGTACGCGATCAGCGTCGGGGCGAGGAGGTTCTCGCCGATGTGGCCGACCCGGCCGGGCGCGCGCAGCGCCGCGTACTCCTCGGCCCACACGACCTGCCCGGTCAGGGAGAGCCGCTGCTGCCCGTACGCCCCGGCCGGCACCTCCCAGCCCTGGCCGATCCAGCCGCCGCGGCCCAGTTCGCGCTCCCACGCGCGGCGGGCCGCCACCCCCTCGTGCTCGCTGCCGGGCCCGCCGAGGCCGACCGCGCCGGCGTACGGGCCGTCGGGCGCGAGGTGCCCGGTGAGCCAGGCGCGGGCCCGTACGCGCAGTTCCTCGTCCTCGGCCCCGAAGCTGAAGTCCACGGTCCGCGGGCCCCTTCTAGGCGTTGCGGTCGTTGCGGGCGTTCGGCCGGTCCTTGGCGGCCGCCGCCTTGGCCATGGCCTCCAGCTGCACCAGCATCGGCATGGGGTCGGTGCCGACCGTCCCGGGCAGGAAGTCGGCGATCTTCTCGGGGGTCCAGGCGCCCTCGGCGTACCCGGCGCGCAGCTCGCGCGGCTGCGCCCAGACGGCGATCTTGGGTCCGGCGATCGTGTAGACCTGCCCGGTGATCCGCTCGCCGCCGACGGCGACGGCCTTGTCGCTGAGCAGGTAGGTGACGAGGGCGGCGACGTCCTCGGGCTCGCCGATCTCCTTGAGCTCCATGGGGACGTTCGCGGACATGCGGGTACGGGCGACGGGCGCGACGGCGTTGGCGGTGACCCCGTACTTGTGCAGGCCGAGCGCGGCGGAGCGCACGAGGGAGATGATCCCGCCCTTGGCGGCGCTGTAGTTGGCCTGGGCGACGGAGCCCTGGTGGTTGCCGCTGGTGAAGCCGATGAGGGTGCCGGAGCCCTGGCGGCGCATGACGGCGGAGGCGGCGCGGAAGACGGTGAAGGTGCCCTTGAGGTGGGTGGCGAGGACCGGGTCCCACTCCTGCTCGGACATGTTGAAGAGCATCCGCTCGCGCAGGATGCCGGCGACGCAGACGACGCCGTCGATGCGGCCGTAGCGGGTGAGGGCGGTGTCGACGACGCGCTGGCCGCCCTCCATGGTGGAGATGTCGTCGGCGACGGCGACGGCCTCGCCGCCGGCGGCGAGGATCTCCTTCACGACGGCCTCGGCTATCTCGCTGGTCGGCGCGCCGCCCTCGATGCCGACGCCGTAGTCGTTGACGACGACCCTGGCCCCCTCGGCTGCGGCGGCGAGTGCGACGGCGCGGCCGATGCCGCGGCCCGCGCCGGTGACGGCCACGACCTTGCCTGCCAAGAAGTTCCCCACGCCGACCCCTTCCCGCTGTTTCTGACGGACCGTTAGATTTTATGTCCCGCCGGACGGCGCAGCACAAGAGCTCGTTGCCCACCCGTTGCCCACCCGTTGCCCACAGGAGTGGATGAGGACCATGGCCCTGCCCGCCGCGTTCCACGACATCGCCAAGCGCGTCAACAACTGGGGGCGCTGGGGTGCCGACGACGAGATCGGCACGCTGAACCTGATCACCGACGAGGTCGTACGGGCCGCAGCCGCCGAGGTCCGCACCGGACGCCGCATCCCGCTGGCCCTCCCGCTCAAGGAGGACGGCGTACAGGCTGGCCTGATCCCTGGCCGGATCAACCCGCTGCACACGATGGTGCAGATCAACCAGGAGCTGTTCGGGCCGGGCGGGGTCGCCTGCAGCGACGACGCGGTGACGATGGGGCTCCAGGCGGGCACCCACTGGGACGCCCTCACCCACGTCTCGCACTCCGGCCGCATCTACAACGGCCGCCCCGCCGGCAGCGTCACCGCCCACGGGCGGGCCGAGTTCAGCGGCATCGACAAGGCCGGGCCGGTCGTCTCCCGCGGGGTGCTGCTGGACGTGGCGCGCGCCAAGGGCCTGGACCGGCTGCCGGGCGGGCACGCAGTGACCCCGGAGGACCTGTCGGAAGCGGAGGAGTTCGCCGGGGTGCGGGTGCGGGCCGGGGACGTCGTCCTGGTCCGCACCGGCCATATCCAGGTCTACCTGGCCGGCGACAAACACGGCTACGGCTTCCCCTCGCCCGGGCTGTCCGTCCGCACCCCGCAGTGGTTCCACGCCCGGGACGTGGCCGCCGTCGCCAACGACACCCTGACCTTCGAGATCTTCCCGCCGGAGATCGAAGACCTGTGGCTGCCGGTGCACGCGCTGGACCTGGTGGAGATGGGCATGCTCCAGGGCCAGAACTGGAACCTCGAGAACTTGTCCACAGCCTGTGCAGAAGAATCCCGCTACACCTTCCTGCTCTCGGCGATGCCGGAGCCGTTCGTCGGCGCGGTGGGCACCCCGGTCGCCCCGGTCGCCGTCCTCTGACGGCCGCGGCCGCCCCGACCGCCTCCGGCGGCGCCGAGCGCCGCCACCGCCCAGGCCGCCGCCCACACGGCACCCACGAACAAGGCCGCCAGCGCGGTGGGCAGATGGGGCGGGGTCGGGCCCAGCCCCGGCGCCAGCCCCGCCGCACGGGCGCCGAAGCCGAGGACGCCGGAGCCGACCATCGCGATGCCGACCCAGGAGGCGGCGAGCGCCGGCCACCGCACGAGCCGGGTCCGCGGCAGGCGCAGGAGGAGCAGCGCCACGACGGCCATCAGCAGCCCGAGGGCCGCGTTGGCCCACTGGGCGGTCGCCACGTCGGCGACGGCCCCGTACGCCTCGGCCGGCGCGGGGAACCCCGGCATGCCGAGCTCGCCGTCCCGCGCCAGCTCCACCTTGCTGACGGCGTAGGCGAGGGCGCCGAGACAGGCGGTGAGGGCGGCGACCGTGTGCGACGTGCGGGTGCGGGTGCGGGTACGGGTCATGGGTTCATCCTGCGGCGAGCGCCGGCCCCCCGCCTCCCCCGCTCGTACCGACCCCTTCCCCCTCACGGGGGAGGAGCCCCCGGCCCCGGGCACTTCGGCAAGGCCGGTGGCGCATGTTCAGATCCAGCTCACACCGCCCGAGCGGCTTCTTCCTCCACGGCCCGGAGTTCGTCCATGGCCGGTCTGAAGGCGACGTCATCGCGGCTGGAGGTCCCCTGGATGGCCGCCAGGGCACGGCTGCGGCGGGCGGACAGGTCCGGTCGCCGCTCGATCTCCACCTCGGCCACCCAATGGCTGAGCCAGTGCTGGAGGTGGCCGATCTCGTTGCTGCTGATGGCTGCGGCGAGAGCGCGGTTCTTGTGCCGCTCCATCTCGTCCAGGCGGTGGGGGGCGATGCGGGCCAAGGCAACGCGGACGGCGTCGGGCGTGCGCTCAGGACGCGGAATGAGTTCGCCCCCGTGGTCGGGCTGTGTGATCATGCTGTTCTCCAGGTAGGGCCCAGGCCAGCGTATCCAGCCGGGCCTCGCGGGGAGGGCTCAGCGGCGGTCCGGATGCGACTGCGGTTCGCCTCACGCCAGGCGGAAGCGGACCGCCTTGCGGTGGGGGCGGGTGCTGACGTCCCAGTCGTCGGCGTACGCCGCGAGGAGGTCGAGGCCGCGGCCGTGGGTGGCCAGGTCTCCGGCCGGTGTCCCGCTTGTCGACGCCAGGGTCGGGGCCGCGGCCGGGGACTGGTCGTACACGGTCACCGTGACCGGGTCTCCCGTGGCGAGCGCCACCTCGACGGAGATCCGTTCGCTGGCGGTGTGCACGTGGGCATTGGTCACCACCTCCGAGGTGCACAGCCGTGCACGGTCCACGAGGTGGGCGAGCCCGGCCGCCTGGAGGATCAGGGCGACCCATTCCCGGGCGAGCCGGGGGGTGTCGGCCCGGCTGGGCGCGCTGAAGCGGTAGGTGTTCGTCGTTGCCATCGTTGTTCTCCCAACGCGGTACGAGTACGCGCGCCGCCTTCGCCCGTCGTATGCCGTGGCTCTGGCCGCCCCCAGGTGAACACGTACCGTCCCAAGGCACGGTTCAGCGGCTGCACTTCGGCTCTACCGACACGCGATGCGGTGAACCCCGGACACTAGGGTGCAACTATGCACCGGTGCAACCTTGTTCGCGTTGCTCGCGAACGCTGGTGGACCGGCGCCGGGGATACCGGCAGACTCGTGCCAGACAAGGGGAAGGGACGCATGCCACCGAGGGACAACCCGACCGCACGCCAGGCGCGACTCGGTACCGAGTTGCGGAAGCTGCGCGAGGCCGCTGGCGCGACGGCCAGGCAAGCCGCCGGCCTGTTGTCGGTCGACCAAGCAAAGATCAGCCACATCGAAGCCGGTCGCCTCGGCGTCAGCGAGGAGCGCATCCGGCGACTCGCAACCTTCTACTCCTGTGACGACGACCCCCTCATCGATGCCCTGTGCGCCATCGCCAGGGAGCATCGCGGGCAGTACTGGTTTGACGAATATCGGGGCATCCTTGCCCCGGGCTTCCTCGACATCGGCGAACTCGAGCACCACGCGATAGCGCTTCGGTCCATGCAGAGCATGACCCTGCCCGGTCTCTTCCAGACGGAGAACTATGCCCGCGCGCTGTTTTCCGGCGTCACGCCGAAGCTTCCGGCCGGCGAAGTCGAGGATCGCGTCGAGTTCCGCATGAAGCGAGCCGCCCTCCTCGACCGGCCGAACCCACCCCGGTTCGACGCCATCATCCACGAGGCCGCGCTGCGCATGCGCTTCGGTGGGCGCGATGTCGCGCGCGAGCAGCTGGAGCACCTGCTGAAACTGTCCACGCGACCCTCACTGTCGATTCGGGTGATCCCGTTCACCAGCGAGGACTTCATCGAGGTGACCCAACCCGTCCTCTATGCGCACGGCGTCGTCCCCCAGTTGGACACCGTGCAGATCGACAGCGCGTTCGGAGGCCGGTTCCTCGACGCCGACGCCGATCTGCGGAAATACCGCACGCTGTTCGAGATCGCGGAGAAAGCGGCTCTCGACCCGGAAGGGTCCCGCCAGATCATCCACCACATCGCACGAGAACTGTGAGAGACAGCGGCATGAGCGCACCCATCAGTTGGCAGAAGTCCTCCTTCTCCGGAGGCAATGGCGAAAACTGCATCGAGGTCGGCCGGGAAGCCGGCAGCATCGTGATGCGCGAGAGCGACGATCCAGGCCTGGTCATCACCACCAGCCCGGCCAAGCTCGCCGCATTCATCCAGGGCGTCAAGGCGGGCGAGTTCGACCACTTCGTGAGCTGACCGCCCGCATCGGCGACCGCCACCCCCATGCCCCCGCCCACGGCGGGGGCATTCACATGGGCGCGCGTGGGGCATACATGCACCGGTGCACACTTGCCACGCCAGCTCGGGTAGCGCTACCGTCGCAGTGCGTCACCGAGGTCGGCTCGGTCGGCGTAAACCGCTTCGACTGCCCGGCAGTTGCCCTGCCGCACCCGCAGTCCTGCGCCACTGCACCCAGCCACAGGAGGGCAACCATGCCCCGGCCGGAACCACCCACGCCCCCCGACGGGCCCACATCGCCCACGCGACGGGACTGCAAGGCCGCCATCGACACCGGGTACTGGTTCGAGGCGGTGTGCTTCAAGGACGCCTACACCACCGCGCCCGAGTTGCTGGACCGGGTCATGCTCGGCGCGCCCGAGGAGGCCGTGCGGCTGATCCGGATACAGATCCGCACCACGCACCCCTTCGCCCTCAGCCCGGCGGAGGTCGAGCGGGCGCTCGCGTGGGCCGGCGGGGAAGGCCGGGTCAGCGCCCTGGCCGCCCTGCACCGCGGGGAGCCCGCCGGATTCGGCATCACGCTGCGCAGCGGGCTGCGGGCCGAGTGGCGGGTGGTGCCCGTCCGGCACCTCACCCTTCAGCCCGCGGGATGCAGCCCCGAGGCCGATGTCCGGGCCGGGGGCCGTCACTAGGGTCGGCGGCATGGACACCTCATCAGGGGCCGTCGCGCGACGGCCCACCGCTCACCGCCTGCAGACCGCGGCACTCTGGGCCGGCGCCGGGCTCGCCGCCCTGCTGTTCGGTCAGCTCACCGCCCGCGGCCCCCTCGGCTTCGGGGGACAGATCATCCAGCCCGGGTCCGTCCTGGCCGTCCTCGGGATCCTGCTCGCCGCGGTGCTGCTGCGCCGGGCGCCGCTCGTGACGCTCGCGCTGATGCTGCTCAACGGCGCCTTCGTGCTCTTCCTCTCCAACAGCCCCGGCCTGACGTTCGCCATGGTGGCGCCCGCCGCCGCCGCGCTCGGCCGCGTCGCCGCGACCCGGACCCGCAGGACGGCGGCCCTCGCGGCCGCGGCCACGATCCTGGTGCTGATCGCCGGCCAGTTCGCCATCCCCGCCACCAGCCGCCCGGAGCTCGTCCTCACCCAGAGCGAGCTGCCCATCGTCATCGCGGCCTGGCTCATCGGGGACTCCGTACGCCGCAGCCGCGAGTCCGCCGCGCGGGCGCACGCCCGCGCCACCGAGCAGGCTCTCACCGACGAACGCCTGCGCATCGCCCGCGAGCTGCACGACATGGTCGCCCACAGCATCGGCGTCATCGCCATCCAGGCCGGCGTCGGCAGCCGCGTCATCGGCAAGCAGCCCGAGCGGGCCCGCGAGTCACTCCAGGCCATCGAGGCCACCAGCCGGGAGACCCTGGCGAGCCTGCGCCGGACCCTGGTGGCCCTGCGCCGCAGCGAACCCGCCGCCCTCGCCCCCGCCCCCGGCCTCGACGGCCTCGACCGGCTCGTCGCCGCCACCGCCGAGGACACCGGCGTGCAGGTGGAGCTGGTGTGGTCCGGCAGCCCGCGCCCGCTGCCGCAGGAGATCGAGCTGGCCGCGTACCGGATCGTGCAGGAGGCCCTGACCAACGTCGTACGCCACGCCGGGGCGGGCCGCTGCCGCGTGGAGCTCGCGTACGGGGACGGCGAACTCGGCCTGGAGATCACCGACGACGGCCGCGGCCTGCCGCACGGCGGCCCCGGCAGCGGCTTCGGCATCACCGGGATGCGCGAGCGCGCCGAGCTCCTCGGCGGCCGGCTGGAGGCCGGGCCCCTGGACGGGGGCGGCTTCCGGGTGGCGGCCGCACTGCCCCTCGGCGAGGAGGAGACGAAGGGGGAGACGAGGGGGGAGGGGCGGTGAGCGGCCGCGTACGGGTCCTGCTCGCCGACGACCAGCCGCTGGTGCGGTCGGGGCTGCGGGTCCTGATGGAGGACACCCCGGACCTGGAGGTCGTCGGGGAGGCGGCGAACGGCGCCGAGGCGGTCCGGCTCGCCGCCGAGCTCGCGCCGGACGTGGTGGTGATGGACATCCGGATGCCGGAGATGGACGGCATCGAGGCCACCCGCCGGATCACCACCGGTACCGCTCCCGCCCGCGTCCTCGTCCTCACCACCTTCGACGAGGACGAGTACGTCTACGGGGCGCTGCGGGCCGGCGCGAGCGGGTTCGCCGTGAAGGACATGGCGCTGGACGACCTGCTGGCGGCGGTGCGCGTGGTCGCCGCGGGCGACGCGCTCATCGCGCCGGGGGTCACGCGCCGCCTGATCGCGGACTTCGTCTCCGGCCCGCCGCCCGCGGCCGCGCGGGTGCCGGCCATCACCGAGCGGGAACAGGAGGTGCTGACGCTGGTGGGCCGCGGCCGGTCGAACGGCGAGATAGCGCAGGACCTGTTCATCTCGGTGGCGACGGCGAAATCGCACGTGGCGCGGCTGCTGACGAAGCTCGACGCCCGGGACCGGGTGCAACTGGTGATCAAGGCGTACGAGATGGGGCTGGTCACGCCGCCCCGGTGACGGCGGCGCGGTCCAGCGGGTGGCGGCGTACAGTCGCGCACGCCCCGAGCGCGGCACGGCAGCCGCCACCCCACGACCCGCACTCGTCAAGGTCTGCCCTTGGCGTCCCCTCGCGACGAATCGCTCAACACAAGGGTGATCAACAGTTGACGAACCGTCAACACCTCGTTAGAGGTACACGCGCGGTTCCCGGATCGACCGATATGTTTCGCGGGGCCGCCCCGAGACGTTCGCCGAGCCGTTTGCGGAGCCTTCTGCCGAGCCGTTCGCAGTGTCGGCCGCAGTGTCGTCCACTGCGCCGTCCCCGGTCTTGTCGGGGCGGTCGACCTCGCACCAGATGTGCTTGCCCGCGCCCTCGCGCTGCCAGCCCCAGCGGTCGGCGAGCCCGTCGACGAGCTCCAGGCCGCGGCCGTTGGTCTCGTCGCCGGCCGCCTGCCGCCGGGCGGGGGCCCGGTCGCTGGTGTCGGCGACCTCGACGCGCACGCCGGGCTCGCCGAACAGCATCCGCAGCACGGCCGGACAGCCGGTGTGGACGACCGCGTTGGTGACGAGTTCCGAGATCAGCAGGATCAGGGTCTCCGCGAGCGGCGAGTCGTCCCCTATGCCGCACCCCGCCAGCCGGGACCGCGCCCATCGGCGGGCCCGGCCGACCTCGGCGGGATCCGGTCCTACCTCCAGCTGCACCTGAAGCACCTGCACCGCTCACACCATCCGAACCGGCGGACACTTCGCCTCGCGACAGGACGGGATCACCGACTGTGATCCCCTTGCCGAGCAGCATGGTTGACATACAGTCACCACAACAAGCGCTTCGGGCATATTCCAGCGCGAAGGAGTAGGCATGGTGCATACTGTGCGACGCTCACGCCGCGCTACCGCTCGCATTCCCGGGAGCGTACCGGAGCACTCCCCTCTCTCCGGGTCGCCCGGGGCCGGGCGGAGGACACAAACCGATATCAACTCTCTGTAATCGGACATGCGTCCCGCCTCGTCCCACCCGTGCCCCCTTCGTCACAGCCTGCTACGGCGCCGCGGTGGCCAGCAGCTCCGCCGCCAGCGCCTCCTGCGCCTGCGCGGCCGTCCGCCACTGCTCGGCCCGCACCCACGCCCGCTTCAGGTGCAGGTGTACATCGGCCTCCCAGGTGAAGCCCATACCCCCGTGCACCTGGAGGCAGTCCCGGGCGCCGCGCACCGCCGCCTCGTCGGCGAGCAGCTTCGCGCCCGCGATCTCCGCCGCGACCTCCGCCGCTGCCTGCCCGGCCACCCCCTCGCCCGTCCCCTCGCCCGCCCCGGATGCCGTGTCCGCCCCGGATGCCGCGTCCGCCGCGACCGCCGCCGCGTAGACCGCCGTACGGGCCACCTCGGCCCGCACCAGCATCCCCGCGCACAGGTGCTTGACCGCCTGGAACGCCCCGATCGGCTGCCCGAACTGCTCGCGCTCCTTCGCGTACCGCACCGCCAGCTCCACTGTGCGCAGCGCGCTGCCGACCTGGAGCGCGGCCGTGAGCAGCGCGCCCTCGTCGCGGTACGGGCCCGGGTCCGGCAGGCCCGGCCGCGCCGGCACCCGGTGCAGCGGGGTCAGGGGGTCCGCCGAGGGCACCGGCTCACCCGAAAGGAGCAACGCCGAAGCGGGCTGCGCCGCCCGGGCCCCCACCCCGGCAGTCACCCCGGCCCCCGCCCCGATCCCCGCCCCGAGCACCGCGTCCGCCTCCCCGAGGTGGGCCACCAGCGGCCCGTCGAGGTCGCACGCGGTCACCACGGTGGTGCCCTCCGAGGCCCCCGGGACCACCCCGGCCGCCAGGTGCGTCGCGACCAGCGGCCCCGGCAGCAGCGCCCGACCCGCCTCCTCGAAGACGAGCACCGCCTCGGCGAGCCCGAGGCCGACCCCGCCGTCGGCCTCCGGCAGCCGCAGCGCGAAGAACCCGGCCTCGCCGAGCTCCCGCCACAGCTCCCGGTCGACCGCGGTCCCGCGGTCCACGGCCGCCCGCAGCGCCTCGCGCCCGTACCGCCGCGCGAGCAGCTCCCGTACGCCCGCCCGCAGGTCCCGCTGCTCCTCGGTCGGCTGGAAGTCCACGGCCCTCACCGGCCCTTCGGGAGGCCGAGGATCCGCTCGGCGACGATGTTCTGCTGGATCTGCGAGGTGCCCGCGGCGATCGTGTACGACAGGGACGACAGCCGCTCGCGCACCCACTCCTCCTCCAGCGCGAGCGAGCCCGCGCCCAGCACCTCGGCGGCGGCCTCGTACAGCTCCTGCCGCGCGTGCGAGTAGGCCAGCTTGAAGACGGAGCCGCCCGTGCCGGGGACCCCGCCGGTGCGCTGCGCCTCGCTGACGTTCCACTGGGTGAGCCGCCACAGGGCGCCGAACTCCCCGTACAGCCGGCCCAGTCTGCGCCGCAGTACCGGGTCGTCCCAGCGGCCGTTGGCCCGGGCCGCGCGGGCGAGCTCGCCGAGGGTGCGCCGGCAGGCCACCACCTCGCCGACGAAGGCGGTGCCGCGCTCGAAGGAGAGGGTGACCATGGTGACGCGCCAGCCGTCGTTCTCGGCGCCGACGCGATTGGCGACCGGGACGCGGACCTCGTCGAGGAACACCTCGGCGAACTCGGCGGACCCGGCGAGGGTGCGCAGCGGCCTGACGGTGACCCCGGGGGCGTCCATCGGCAGGGCCAGCCAGGAGATCCCGCGGTGCTTCGGGGCCTCGGGGTCGGTGCGGACCAGCAGCTCGCACCAGTCGGCGACCTCCGCGTGGGAGGTCCAGATCTTCGAGCCGGTGACCACGTAGTCGTCGCCGTCGCGGACCGCGCGGGTGCGCAAGGAGGCCAGGTCGGAGCCGGCGCCGGGCTCGCTGAAGCCCTGGCACCACACCTCGTCGCCGCGCAGCACGGGCGGCAGCCAGCGCGCCCGCTGCCCGGCGGACCCCTCGGCGGCGATGGTCGGGCCGGCGTGCAGCAGGCCGACGAAGTTCGCGCCGACGTAGGGGGCGCCGGCCCGCTCGGTCTCCTCGAGGAAGATCAGGTGCTGGGTGGGGGTGGCGCCCCGGCCTCCCGCGTCGACGGGCCAGTGCAGTCCGGCGTAGCCGGCGTCGTACAGGCGCCGCTGCCAGCCGAGGTCGTAACGGCGCCGACCGGGCCAGTCGTCCGCCGAGGGCTTGGCCGGCAGCTCGGGCAGCACCTTGGCGAGCCAGGCGCGCAGCCGCGCGCGGAACTCCTGCTCCTCCTCGGTGTACGAGAGGTCCATCAGACGAGGTCCAGGCCGAGCATGCGGATGGCGTTGCCGCGCATCAGCTTGTGGACGGTCTCCTCGTCGAGGCCCTTCACGTGGTCGAGGGCGACCTCCTTGGTGTGCGGGAAGGTCGAGTCCACGTGCGGGTAGTCGGTCTCGAAGGTGGCGTTGTCGCGGCCGACGACGTCGAGCGAGGCGATGCCGTGCTTGTCGCGGAAGAAGCAGCAGAACATCTGCCGGTAGTAGTACGTGGACGGCGGCTCCGGGATCAGGTCGCGGACCCCGCCCCAGGCGCGGTGCTCCTGCCAGACGTCGTCGGCGCGTTCGAGGGCGTACGGGATCCAGCCCATCTGGCCCTCGCTGTAGGCGAGCTTGAGCTGCGGGAACTTCACCAGCACCCCGCTGAAGAGGAAGTCCATCATCGAGGCCATCGCGTTGTTGAAGCTCAGCGAGGCCTGGACGGCGGGCGGCGCGTCGGGCGAGGCGGCGGGCATCTGGGAGGAGGACCCGATGTGCATGTTGACGACGGTGCCGGTCTCCTGACAGACGGCGAAGAAGGGGTCCCAGTAGCCGGAGTGGATGGAGGGAAGGCCGAGGTAGGTGGGGATCTCGGAGAAGGTGACGGCCCGCACCCCGCGGGCGGCGTTGCGGCGGATCTCGGCGACGGCCAGGTCGATGTCCCAGAGGGGGATGATGCACAGCGGGATCAGCCGGCCGCCGCTGTCGCCGCACCACTCCTCGACCATCCAGTCGTTGTAGGCGTGCACGCAGGCGAGGGCGACCTCCTTGTCCCGGGCCTCTGCGAAGGTCTGGCCGCAGAAGCGGGGGAAGGTGGGGAAGCACAGGGAGGCCTCGACGTGGTTGAGGTCCATGTCGGCGAGGCGGGCCTTGGGGTCCCAGCAGCCACGGCGCATCTCGGCGCGGGTGATGCCCTCCAGGGTCATGTCGTCGCGGTCGAAGCCGACGGCGGCGATGTTGCGCTTGTACGGGAACTTCAGGTCCTCGTAGATCCACCAGTCGGTGGGCGGGCCGTCCGGGTCCATCGTGATCTGGTACTTGCCGCCGACGTACTGGAGCTCTCCGATGCCGGCGGTCAGCGGCTGCGGTCCCCGGTCGCGGTACTTGGCGGGGAGCCAGGTCTCGAAGAGGTGCGCCGGTTCGATCACGTGGTCGTCGACGCTGATGATCCGAGGCAGTTCCATGGGGTCCCCCAACACAACCGTTTCTGATGGATCGTCAGAAACAACCTAGCCCCGCGACCCCTGGACCGACAAGCGCCGGAGCCCTACGCTCTCCATCCGATCTGACGACATGTCAGATCGGATAACCGGTTCACGGAGCACGGAGGTCGCCCGGCATGGCGGACACCGCGAGAGAGCTGGCACAGTCCCCCACCCTGTGGGAGCTGGTCGAGCGCCGGGCCGCGCTCACCCCCGGCGCCCCGGTCCTGATCGAGGCCGACGGCGGACGCCGCATCGGCTTCGGGGAGCTGCGGGCGCGCGCCGAGCGCACCGCCGCCGGACTGTACGAGCGGGGCGTGCGCCCCGGCACCGTCGTCGCCTGGCAGCTGCCCACCCGCATCGAGACCGTGCTGCTCTCCCTGGCCCTGGCCCGGCTCGGCGCCGTCCAGTCCCCGGTCATCCCCTTCTACCGCGACCGCGAGGTGGGCTTCGCCCTGCGCGAGTCCGGGGCCGAGCACTTCGCCGTGCCCGGCGCGTGGCGCGGCTTCGACCACACCGCGATGGCCCGCCGGCTCGGGGCCCCGGGCGTCTTCGAGGCGTACGACACCCTGCCCGAGGGCGATCCGGCCGTCCTGCCCCCGCCACCGGCCGACGGGACCTCCGTACGCTGGATCTACTGGACCTCCGGCACCACCTCGGACCCCAAGGGCGTCCTGCACACCGACCGCTCCCTGATCGCCGGCGGCTCCTGCCTGGCCCACGCCCTGCACCTCGGCGCCGACGACGTGGGCTCGATCGCCTTCCCGTACGCGCACATCGGCGGGCCCGACTACCTGGTGATGCTGCTGCTGTACGGGTTCCCGGCCGTGCTCTTCGAGAAGTTCGCGCTGCCCGAGGCGCTGGACGGCTACCGGCGCCACGGGGTCACGGTCGCGGGCGGCTCCACCGCCTTCTACTCGATGTTCCTCGCCGAGCAGCGCAAGGACCCGTCCCGGAAGCTGATCCCCACCCTGCGCCTGCTCGCGGGCGGCGGCGCCCCCAAGCCGCCGGAGCTCTACCACGCCGTCGTGCGCGAGCTGGGCTGCGGGCTCACCCACGGCTACGGCATGACCGAAGTCCCGATGATCACCATGGGCTCGCCCGACGACACCGCCGAGCACCTGGCCGGCACCGAGGGCCGGCCGCCCGCCGGCATGGAGATCCGCATCACCGACGCCGGGGGCAAACCGCTGCCCGCCGGCACCGACGGCGAGGTCCGACTGCGCGGGGAGGCCGTCTGCCGGGGCTACCTCGACGCGCGCGCCACCGCCGAGGCCTTCGACGCGGACGGCTTCCTCGTCACCGGCGACCTCGGACACCTGACGGCCGACGGGTACCTGGTCCTCACCGGCCGCAGCAAGGACGTGATCATCCGCAAGGGCGAGAACATCTCCGCGAAGGAGATAGAGGACCTCCTGCACCGCCTCCCCGGCGTCGGCGACGCGGCCGTGATCGGCCTGCCCGACCCCGAGCGCGGCGAACGCGTCTGCGCGGTCGTCGAGCAGCCCGCGGGCGCGGCCCCCCTGACCCTGCACCGGGTGACGGCGTACCTGCGCAGCCAGGGACTGTCCCCGCACAAGCTGCCCGAGCAACTGGAGCTGGTCGAGGCACTCCCGCGCAACGAGACCCTGCGCAAGGTGCTGAAGTACAAACTCCGCGAGCGCTTCGCCTAGGATTCCGGCGTTCCGGGGGCCGGTTGGCGGCCGGTGCGGGGCCGGTCGCGGGCCGTGCGGGAGTGTCCGGTTGCCTACGGTCCGGGGGCACGTCCAGACACGCACATGTCACAATTGTGCGTCCTTTACACATCGAGCAGAGCGCCCCGTCGGGTCCCGTTCTCGAAAGGCGTCATGCGCGTGAGCGTCACCACCAGCCCCGGCCGTCCGCGCTGGTCCAAAGGCAGCGTCGCGGAACTGTTCTCCGGCCGGGACAACAGCCTCGGCCTGCTCCGGCTGGTGCTGGCCTCCGCGGTGGTCCTCTCCCACGCCCGCATCCTCGGTTTCGGACAGCGCGAATTCGGGCAGCAGTTCACCGGCGGACAGACCGACATGGGCAAGCTGTCGGTCATCGGCTTCTTCGTCCTGTCCGGCATCCTCGTCACCCGCAGCGGCAACCGGCTCCCGGTCGGCCGCTTCCTCTGGCACCGCGCCCTGCGCCTGCTGCCGGGGCTGTGGGTGTGCCTGCTCGTGACGGCCTGCGCAGTGGCGCCCTTCCTGTACCGGCGGGCGCACGGCGGCCTGTCCGGCTTCTGGCACCACGAGGCCGGGCCGTTCGACTACCTCCGCAACAACTTCGCGATCCGGGTGCACCAATGGGGCATCTCCGGCGTCCTGGAGACGGCCCAGCAGAAGGGCCTCGCCCACAACAACAGCTTCGACGGGGCGCTGTGGTCCCTGGAGTACGAGGTCCTGTGCTACCTCGGCGTCGCCCTGCTCGCCCTCGCCGGGGCCCGGGCCGGCGGCCTGGTCCGCGCCCGGCGCGCCGTCCTCGCGGTCGCCGTGGTCCTGGGCTGCTACCTGGTGGACGAGGCCCTCGACAACCCCCTGGTGAGCTCGATCGAGTCCCCGGCCGGCGCCCCCGTGGCCGTCGTCGGCGGCTGGGTCGTGAGGTGGGTCTGCTACCTCGGCTTCGCCTTCGCCATCGGCATGCTCATCGAGGTCTACAAGGAGCGGATCCCGGTCAGCGCGCCGCTGGCCGTGCTGAGCGCCCTGGTGATGGCCACCACCCTGCACTACGGCTGGTTCTTCGTCCTCGGTGTGCCGGCCTTCGCCTACGTGCTGCTGTGGCTCGCCATCCGGCTGCCGGAGCCGCTGCGGAGGATCGGCCGCAAGAACGACTACTCGTACGGCATCTACATCTACGGGTTCGTCGTGGAGCAGTCCGTCGCCGCGCTCGGCGGGGCCCGCTGGGGCTTCGCCGCCTACCTCGGCCTCTGCGTGGCCGGCACGCTCGTCGCGGCGGCGCTCTCCTGGCACCTCGTCGAACGCCCCGCGATGCGGTGGAAGGACCTCGGCCGCTCCGGCCTCCCGGCCGTGCCGCAGCCGCGCGGGGCGGCGGGCGCGGAGCCGGCTTCGGCCCCGGCCGAAGCCCTGCAGCAGGAGCCGGCCGCGACGGCGAGCGCGGGGCGGTAGCCCCGCACCCCCGCGATGCACACGAGTCCCCCGGCGGTCTGCGGTCGCCGGGGGACTCGGACGCCCCGGTCCTGGGCGTCCCGGGCAGGTGACCGGAGGTCAGGCGTCCGGGGCCTCGACGCCGCAGTAGCCGGCGAACGCCGCCAGGATCTCCTCCTCCCGGATGCGGCCGTCGCCGTCCGCGTCCAGGGCCGCCGCGATCCGCCCGGCGAGCTCCGCCGGCGTGCCGAGCACGCGCAGGACGCGGGCCGCGGCCTCCGGGGTCGGGCCCGCGCCGTCCGCGTCCGCCACCGCGATCACCGCGTGCAGGAACGGCCGCGCGATCTCCGCGAACCGCTGCGGGTTGTCCCGCAGCCGCTTCGCCGCCCCGGTGATGTACTCCTCGCGGGTCACCCGCTGGTCCCCGTCGACGTCCGCGATCCCGGCCATCCCCTGCCAGAACGCCTCGGCGCCCGCGAAGAGGTCCTGGCCCTTGTCCGACCGTGCGGTGACGCCGAATTCGGCCAGTACCGCCCGGGCGGCCGCACTGAAGTCCTCGCGGTCGATATATCCGTTGCCGTCCTGGTCGAAGGTGGCGAATCGGGCGGCGATCTTGCGCTCGTATTCTGCGCTGTCCATGTTCGGGGTCCGCCTTCACGTGTGCGGTGGGGGGCAGTTCAAGACAAGCCAGGAGCGTAAGCCCTTTCCGGCCTGAGCGTTAAGCCGAGCCGGCAAGGAGGCGGCTGCATCGAACCCGCGCACGGGAAGCGCGGCGGGGCGCGTACACCCGTGCGCACCGCCGCCCCATGTGCCGCGGCCCGGCCCACCGTTCACGGACCGCGCCGGTGCTAGCACGCTGGGCACTCTTCCAGGGGGAGCTTCTCCCAAAACGGGCGCGCACCGGCTCGTGCCCATTACATTCGATGCGTCGACACACGGCTGGGGGCACTATGCCGAAGGACGTACCACCGCGGTGGGACCGCCGCATGCAGCAGCGCCTCGCCCGCGGCGAGGCCGCCGCGCTCGGGGAGCTGTACGACCGCTTCGCCTCGCTCGTGCACAGCCTGGCGCACCGGGTACTGGGCGACGAGAAGGCCGCGGACCGGATCACCCGCGAGGTGTTCGGCTACATCTGGGAGAACCCGGACGCGTACGACCCCAAGCAGGGCTCCATGCGCTCCTGGGTCGCCCGCATCACGCAGGGCCAGGCCGTCGCCCGGCTCCGCCAGGCCGAACTGGGCCGCGGCTCGCGCGAGGAGCTGGAGCAGAAGGTGCGCAGCGCCAACGCCGCCGCGCGCGCCGACTACATCGTCACGTCCATGCCGGCGCCGCTGCGGGCCGCCCTGGAACTGGCCTACTTCAAGCGCCGCGACTACCGGCAGGCCGCCGCCGACCTGCAGATCAGCGAGGACGAGGCCCGGCGCCGACTGCGCCTGGGGCTCCAGCTGCTGTCGACCGCAAACGCCCTCCCTCAGGAGGACGCCGCCCCGCCCGGATACGGAAGTCCCCGATGAACGGCCCCGCCGAGTCGCCCGACGGCCACGACGAGCAGCAGCCCGGCGGACCGCCGCGCATACCGGGTCCGCGGTGGGCCGCCGACGACCTGGACGCACGGTTCGCGCCGCCGGTGCGCAAGCCGGTGGAAGCGGTGGCCGCGCCGGCCCCGCCGCGCTCGCACGCCGTCCTGAAGTCCCTCCTCGGCGCGTGGGCGCTGGCCGCCTGCTCCGCCGAGGAGACCCAGGCCGTGGAGGAGCACCTCACCGAGTGCGCGCCCTGCGCGGAGGAGGCGCTGCGACTGCGGGACGCGGTGGGCCTGCTGCACCCGGAGGAGAGCCTCGACCTGAAGCCGCTGCTGCGGTCGCGGGTCCTGGAGGACTGCCTCGGCAAGCGGCCCGCCCGCATCCCGGTCCCGGTGTGGGCGAGCCCGTACGACACCGAGACCGCGCGGCTCGACGCGCTGCTGCGGGACTTCGGCGACTCCGAGTGGGAAACGCCCGTACGGCTGAAGTGGTTCGAGGAAGAACGGCGCCAGACGCGCCGGACGACGGTCGCCGGGGTGATCGGGCACCTGCTCACGGTCGACGGGATGGTCGCCACCGCCCTCGGCCTGGACGACCCGTTGGGACCGCAGGCACCGGAGTCGGGCGGTACGACGGCCCGCACGGAGCACTACTGGAACTCCGCCGCCGGCCCGCTGACCCGGCAGGTCCGCGAGCCGTGGCGGGAGCAGGGGCACACCCTCGTGCGGACGGTGTCGTTCGCCGGGCGGGGCGTGGCCGAGCTGTCGGTGGACTACGGGGTGTTCGCGCTGCCGCTCGGGGACGCGTTCCTCGAGCGGGCCTTCGAGTGCTGGGTCCACGCGTGGGACATCGCGGAGGCGGTGGACTACCCGTACGACCCGCCGTCGGGGCCGCACCTGAACCGGATGATCGACCTGGCGGCGCGGCTCCTGCCGAGTGCGCTCGCGCACCGGAGGCGGGCCGGGCTGGCCGCCCCGGCGCGGAGCCTGGTCGCGGCCGGGGCGCCCGGCCGGACCCTGCACCTGGAGATCGAGGGCGCGGGCGGCGGCAGCTGGGACATCGCGCTGGACTCACCGGCCGCGAAGCCGTCGGCGGAGCACACGGTGGCGCAGATCGCGCTGGACGGGGCCGAGTTCTGCCAGTTGGCCGCGGGCCACATCTCGCCGGAGGAGGCCGCCGTGGGCCAACACGGCGACCGCGAAGCCATCAGGGACGTCCTCTTCGCCGCCGCCTCCTTGAGCCGCCTCTAGCCCCTGGCCCCCGGCCGGCCGAGGAGAACCCAGCTCCGCCGGGCACCGGGCTCCGCCCGGACCCTCCCCCAGACTCCGTCCGGGGGGACCCCCACTCAAACGCCGGCGGGGCTGGATTGGCCGACCCCGGCGTCCTGCCAAGCGGCAGCCGAGGGACCGGCGGTTTCAGCCTCGCCGGCGAGGCTGAAATTGCCGGGTCAGGCGAAGACGACCGTGCGGGTGCCGTTGAGGAGGACCCGGTGTTCGCTGTGCCACTTCACGGCCCGCGCCAGCGCCTGGCACTCCACGTCGCGCCCGATCGCCACCAGCTGGTCGGGGGTGACCTCGTGCCCGACCCGCTCGACCTCCTGCTCGATGATCGGCCCCTCGTCCAGGTCGGCCGTCACGTAGTGGGCGGTGGCACCGATCAGCTTCACACCCCGCGCATGCGCCTGGTGGTACGGCTTCGCGCCCTTGAAGCTCGGCAGGAAGGAGTGGTGGATGTTGATGATCCGCCCGCTCAGCTCCTTGCACAGCGTGTCCGACAGGACCTGCATGTACCGGGCCAGGACCACGAGCTCCACGCCCTCCGCCCGGACCAGGTCCAGCAGCTGCTGCTCCGCCTCCGCCTTCGTCTCCTTCGTCACCGGGATGTGGTGGAAGGGGATGTCGTACGACTTCACCAGCTCCGCGAAATCGGTGTGGTTCGAGACCACGGCCGCGATCTCCACCGGCAGCGCCCCGATCCGCGTCCGGAACAGCAGGTCGTTCAGGCAGTGCCCGAACTTCGACACCATCAGCACGATCCGCATCCGGTCGTCGGAGCGGTGGATCTGCCAGTCCATCCGGAACGAGTCCCCGATGGCGGCGAAGCTGGCCCGCAGCTTCTCCAGGGTCACCGGCGCAGCGGCCGAGAAGTGGACCCGCATGAAGAACAGGCCGGTGTCGTGGTCTCCGAACTGCCGGCTGTCCTCGATGTTGCACCCGGTCATGAACAGGTAACTGGACACGGCGTGCACGATGCCCTGCTTGTCGGGGCAGGACAGGGTCAGTACGTACTGCTGGGGGGCCTCGGCCCCGGCCTCGGCCTGGGCCTGGGTGTGCGGGTCGTCGCTCATGACCCCACAGCCTTTCACACCGCGCGGGTGAGGATCCTCAGCAGTTCCAGCGAGCGGGGCGCCGCGTCCGGATCGTCCCCGTCCGCCTGGGCCAGCCGTACGTGCGCCTCGCGCGCGGCGCGGACGGCCTCGGGCCAGGCGTGGTGCTCGAGGTAGGCGGAGACGTGGGCGTCGGGCCCGACCTGGTGCAGGATCCGGAGCACCCGCAGGACGGCGACGTCGACGAGGGTGGCCTCCTGGGAGTCCCGGAAGATCGTGCCGACGTACTTCTCGGCGGACCAGCTGTCGAGCCAGGTGTCCTCGACGAGCCGGTACACGGCGTCGGTGACGTCCCCGTATCCCTCGACACCGGCGAGCCAGACCTCCTCGTGGAAGGCCGGGTCGGAGAGCATGTGCAGCGCCGAGCGCACGTTCGTGCGCCAGCGCCACCACGGCATGTCGTTCAGGGGCATGCCGCCCATGGTGGAGGAGCGGCCGCCGCGTCGGGAAGAGTTCTTCGAACCTTGGGCGAATGTCACGCTTTCGATCGTACGTTCCGGTCTGGCGCGATCTTGAGGCACCTGGGCGGGAGTGCGCCCCCGCAGTTCACCTGCACGTCACCCTTTGTTGTGTCCATCTCACTCCTCAGTTACCCGTGGGGCGGAATGGTGCTGGGACATGACCAAATGGCGACACGCAACACCCTTGACCCGTACGGCGATTGCAGCGTTGGCAGGGGCGTGTCTCATCGCCGGATGCGGAGTGCTCCCCGGTGGCTCGGGGGGCTCCGAGGACACCCTCACGGTCATGACCTTCGCCCCGCAGGACACCAAGGCCACCAATATGCCGGGAATGCCCGGAATGGCCAAGGCGTACGAGGGCTGGGTCAACTCCCGCGGCGGGATCAACGGCCAC
This sequence comes from Streptomyces sp. NPDC046876, assembly GCF_040645035.1. Classification (NCBI taxonomy): domain Bacteria; kingdom Bacillati; phylum Actinomycetota; class Actinomycetes; order Kitasatosporales; family Streptomycetaceae; genus Streptomyces; species Streptomyces sp. NPDC046876. The sequence continues at coordinate 67,058 of NZ_JBEYXK010000028.1, forward strand.
AAACTCCGCGTCATCACCTGCAACGAGAAGAACACGACGACCGGCGCCGCCGACTGCGCCCGCAAGGCCGTGGCCGAGAAGGCCGTCGCCGTCGTCGGCTCCTACAGCCAGCACGGGCGCGCCTTCATGGCCCCCCTGGAAGCCGAGGGCATCCCCTTCATCGGCGGGTACGGGGTCTCCTCGGAGGAGTTCCAGAGCAGCCTCTCCTACCCCGTCAACGGTGGCCAGCCGGCGCTCCTCGCGGGCGCCGGCCACCAGCTCGGCCGCGCCTGCAGCAAGGTCGCCCTGGTCCGGCCCGACACGCTCGCCGCCGACTCGATGCCGGTCCTGCTCAATGCCGGACTGCGGGCCAACAAGATGGGCGACGCCGACGACATCCGCGCCGCCGAGGACTCCTCCGACTACACCTCCGAGGCCCGCGCCGCCCTGGCCGGCTCCTCCGGCGGCAAGGACCGCGGCTGCGTCACGGCGGTGCTCGGCCAGCACACCGAAACGTTCTTCGACGCGTTCCGCCGCGTCGACGACAAGCACAAGAACCCGCAGATCTCCTCGGTCCTGGGCAGTGTCAGCCAGGCCCTCGTCGACCGCACCGGCGGCCGGGAGAGCCCCTTCGAGGGCGCGTACGTCACCGGCTGGTACCCGGTGGCCACCGACCCGCTGTGGGATCCGATGCGGAAGGTGATCGCCGACCACGCCTTCGCCGACAACGCCGTGGACCCCGCCGACAGCGGGACCCAGACCACCTGGATCGCGTACACCGTGCTGAGCGAGACCCTCAAGCGGTTCAAGTCCGGCGAGGCCGTCACCCCCCGCAAGCTGGCGCGCATGCTGAACCAGGGGGAACCGGTCAGGACCGGCGGACTGACCCCGGACCTGAGCTGGCGCTACCAGGACATGCGGGCCCTCGCCGACTTCCCGCGCGTCGTGAACGCGCGGGTCACCTTCCAGGTCGTCCAGTCCGGCCGGCTCGTCGCCCAGCAGGGCGAGGCGTCGATGGACATGACCGCGACCCTGGAGCAGAGCCCCCGCCCGGCGTGACGGACGCCACGGGAGCTACAGCTGTGACTTGTCGCGCTTGGTGAGGGCGTACTTGGCCGCGATCGTGTTCCACATGGTCGCGGCCGACTCCTTCGCCCGGGTCGCCTCGGCGCTGGACCTGTCGCCCGCGGTCGAGTTGCCGGTGCTCCTGGCGTGGCCGTCCTTGCAGCCGCCCTTCTTGTCGCCCTTGTCCCCCTTGCCGTCGCCGCCACCGCCGCCGATGTCGTCCGCCCAGGCCGCGTAGCTGTTGTCGGCGTCCGCGGAGGCCTTCCAGGCCTTGGTCAGGGCGGCGGACAGCTTCTGGTTGTCCGGGAGCTGGTCCATCGTGACGTCCTGGAGGCGGGTGACGAGCTCCTCGCGCTGGCGGGCCGCGTCGCGCAGGTCGTCGGCCGCCGAGTCCAGGTTGCGGCAGGCCTTGATGTCGTCGACGGCCTTGATCACGGAGGCCCGGCTGTCGTTGCTGTCCGCGAGGAGCTTGTCCAGCTGGACGGCCTGGGACTTCGCCGGGTCCACGGGCGCCTCGCCGGCGGCCGCGGCCGAGCTGCCGGCCGAGGGGGTGGCGGCCGCGGCGGCGGGGTCGTTGTTCTGCTTCTTGCCGTCGCTGAGCAGCGCGCCCACGCCGAGTCCGACCACGGCCAGGCCGATGACCACCGCCGCGATGACGGCCGGCGGCACCCGCCGGGCCGCCTCGGGCGGGGGCGGCGGCGCGAACTGCTGCTGCGGGGGGCCCTGCGGGGGCGGCTGCTGGCGGAACTGCTGCTGGGCCGGTGCGGGTACGGGGCCCTGCCCGCTCCCGCGCGGCGGGTACGGGCGCGGCTGCTGCTGCCGCAGCACCGGCTCCTGGATCGGAGGCAGCTGCTGGGTGTGCCCGTCGCTGCCGGCGTCACCGCGGAACAGCCCGTCGAAGCCGTCGAGCCCGTCGGTCACGGGCGGGATGTACTGCGTGGCGGCCTCGTCGTGCCCGGGCGCCGCGGGCCCGGCCGGAACGGGCGGGATGTACTGCGTGGCGGCCTCGTCGTGCCCGGGCGCCGCGGGCCCGGCCGGAACCGGCGGGATGTACTGCGTGGCGGCCTCGTCGTG